>NZ_JAFMPL010000003.1:0-232733 GCF_019038455.1 Nocardia noduli | reverse complement strand
GAGTGCCGGGGGCGGGCGCGAATTCGCGGGTGGGATCTTCGGCGTTGACGCGGCATTCGATGGCGACGCCGCGCGGGGTGAGGACGTCGGGTGACAGGGTGAGGGGCAGGCCCGCCGCGATGCGGAGTTGTTCGGCGACGAGGTCTGTTCCGGTGACCATCTCGGTGACGGGATGTTCCACCTGGAGGCGGCAGTTCACTTCCATGAAGTAGAAGCGGCCGAGCGGATCGAGGAGGAATTCGAAGGTGCCCGCACCGACGTAGCCGACCGCCGCGGCTCCGCGTACGGCCGCGGCGCAGATCGCATCACGCACCTCGTCGGACAGGCCGGGGGCGGGTGATTCCTCCACCAGTTTCTG
Source organism: Nocardia noduli (assembly GCF_019038455.1). Classification (NCBI taxonomy): domain Bacteria; kingdom Bacillati; phylum Actinomycetota; class Actinomycetes; order Mycobacteriales; family Nocardiaceae; genus Nocardia; species Nocardia noduli. The sequence continues at coordinate 232,375 of NZ_JAFMPL010000003.1, read as the reverse complement.
GTGACGGCGCTGTAGTGAACAGTCGCGCGCGCCGAGATGGAGAACGGTGCCGTGGTGGTCGGCGAGGATCTGCACTTCGACGTGGCGGGCCGAATCGAGATAGCGCTCGACGTAGAGGCGGTCGTCGCCGAAGACGGCGGCGGCGTTGGCGCGCGTCTCCCGCCAAGTCGCCGCGAAATCTCCGGATTCGCGCACCACCCGCATACCGCGTCCGCCGCCGCCCGCGACCGCTTTGATGATCACGGGGTAGCCGATGTCGTCGGCGAGCGCGGCGGCTGCGTCGGCGGAATCGAGGGGGTCGCGGCTGCCCGGAAGCAAGGGCAGGCCCGCCGCAGCCATCAGTGTGCGTGCGGTCGATTTGTCGCCGAGGTCGGCCATCACCGTGGCGGGCGCGCCGACGAAGACGAAACCTTCCGCTTCGCACACTTCGGCGAAATCCGGGTTCTCGGAGAGGAATCCGTAACCGGGGTGGATGGCGTCGGCGCCGGTGGCGCGCGCCGCCTCGATGATCGCGGGAATGTGCAGGTAGCTGCGTTTGGCGGGGCCGGGACCGATGCGGAATGCCTGATCGGCCATGCGGACGGCCGCCGAATCCGCGTCGGCCGAGGAGTACACGGCGACCGTCCCGATACCGAGTTCGGCGCAGGTGCGCAGGACACGCACGGCGATCTCGCCGCGGTTGGCGACGAGTACCTTCCTGATCGCCCCGACGCTCACCCGGTCACCTCGAGCCGCATCAGCGGCGCGCCGTGTTCCACCGCTGCGCCGTTGTCGACGAGGAATTCCACGACCCGGCCGGAAGTGGTCGCGGTGATCGGGATCATGAGTTTCATCGCTTCGACGATGCCGACCTGCTGGCCGGATCGCACGATGTCTCCTTCGGTGACGAAGGGGGCCGCGCCGGGTTCGGGAAGTCGGTAGAACACTCCGACGGTGTCGGAGGCGATCACGAAAGTCTCGTTGTCCGAGTCGCTTTCCGCGGCAGAGGGTCGCCCGTCGGCGGCCGCGCCGTTCACCGGGGCACCGCCGTTGACCGACGCACCGTTCGCAGGCCCGACGCCGTTGCCAGGAGCGGTGCCGTTCGCCGACGCGGCGACCCTCTCCTGGGACGACGGATGCGCTTCCCAACTGATACGCAGCGAGATCGGACCGTTGGCGACGGTCACCGTGGTGGGGGCGGTGGCGTCACGCACGGTCAGCGCGTGACGCGACAGAATGGTGAGAGCCTGGTCGGCGTCGGCCGCGTTGAGCGCCCGGCCGAGCGGTTCGGTGGCCACGGACTCGGTCATTGGAACTCCTCGATCGTCGGTCGGATGGTGCCGTAGGCACGGAATCGGTGGTGTCGCCGCGCGAGCAGTTCGGTGACCGGGAGCGAGCCGCAGCCGATCAGCACATGACGCAGCGCTTGGCGGAGATTGGCGGCCGCCGTGGCGGGGTCGCGGTGCGCGCCGCCCGCGGGTTCGGGGACGACCGCGTCGGCGACGCCGAGCCGGACCAGGGATGTCGAGTCGACGCGCAGCGCCTTCGCCGCCCTGGGGGCCGCGGCCGCGTCCTTCCAGAGGATCGACGCGCAGCCTTCCGGGCTGATGACCGAGTACACCGCGTTCTCCAGCGCCAGCACCCGATCCGCCACGGCCAGCGCCAGTGCGCCGCCGCTGCCGCCCTCGCCGGTGATCACGGTGATCACCGGAACGGGCAGTCCCGCCAGCAGTTTCAAGGATTCCGCGATGGCGACGGCCTGACCTTGTTCCTCGGCGGTCACTCCTGGATACGCGCCCGCGGTGTCGACGAGGGAGATCACCGGAAGGCCCAGTTTCGCCGCGAGGCGCAGCAGGCGCGCCGATTTGCGGTAGCCCGACGGTGTCGGCATGCCGAAGTTGCGACGGGTGAGTTCGGCGGCGGTGTGGCCCTTCTGGGTGCCGACGACCGCGACCGGGACACCGTCGAGGCGGGCGAGGCCGGTGATCATGGCCGGGCAGTCGGCCGACATCCGGTCACCGTGCAGTTCGACGAATTCGTCGAAGGCGGCGGCGAAATAGTCCAGCGTGGTCGGTCGACCCAATTCCCTTGCCGCGCGGACGGACTCCCAGGGGTCGCGTTCGGGCAGCGATGCCGGATCGCTGATGATCGGTGGCTGGAGTTCGGTGGCGGGGATGCGTCGACCGCGATCGGCGGCCATTCTCAGCAGCCGTGCGAGTCGGTCGCGCAGTGCCGAACGATGGCAGATCATATCCACGATGCCGTGCTCGACCAGGAATTCGGCGGTCTGGAAGCCCGGCGGCAGGGTTTCGCCGATGGTCTGGCTGATCACCCTGGGGCCCGCGAAACCGAGACGCGCCTTCGGTTCGGCGATGATGATGTCGGTGCTGGTGGCGAACGAGGCGGCGACACCGCCGTAGGTGGGGTCGGCGATCACCGAGATGGTCAGGATGCCCGCGTCGTCGAGTGCGCGCAGCGCCTGGCTGGTCTTGGCCATCTGCATCAGGGCGAGGATGCCCTCCTGCATGCGCGCGCCGCCGGACGCGGTAACCAGGACCAGCGGGATGCGCGACTCGAGCGCGGTCTCGGCGGCGGTGGTGACCGCCTCACCGACCGCCGCGCCCAGACTGCCGCCGAGGAAACGGAAATCCATGACGGCCAGGACCACCGGCGCGCCGTCGACGGTGCCGCGCGCGCAACGGATTCCGTCGGGGAGGCCGGTGGCCGCGCGGGCGCGAGCGTGCCGGTCGATGTAACTGAGAGAATCGGTGAATTCCAGCGGATCGGTGACGGTTTCGGCGTATTCGATCGGCTCGACCAACGCGGGGTCGAGCAGTGAGTCGATGCGCTGGTCGGCGGTGAGCGCGCCGTGCCCGTCGCATTCCGGGCAGACGTGGCCTGCGCGTTCATAGCGTTTGCCGTAGACGATGGCTCCGCAACGCGGGCACAGCATCCAGGACGGTTCCGTGGCGGTGTCGATCTCGGTATCCGTGACGGTCATCGTTCCTCGCTCGGTCGTGGCGCGAATCGGGCGATGTCGGCGGGTAAACGCACACCGGCGGTGCGTAATTGCGCGATCCGGGTGAGATAGGCGGCGCCGGTGATCATCTGGTCGGCGATATCGGCGACGGTGCGGTTGTTCGGTGAGGCCAGGTAGGTGCCCGCGGTCCAGCTGTTGAACGCGCCCATCGCGGGCCCGCACCAGATCTGATAGTCGGCGGCGCGTTCGGCCTCACCCCGGATACTCCACCCGGACGAGAGCCCGAGATACCACCGGAAGATCAGTGCCATACGGCGTTTCGGATCCTCCGCCGCGCCGACGAGCTGGGCGGGGTCACGGTCGGTGAAGAAGGTGACACAGTCCTGCCAGACGGCCTCGAGCGGTCGCCGCAGGATCGTGGTCTCGAGTTCGGTACGCAGCGCGTCGGGCAGGGCGTCCACGCCCGCGTACTCGCGGTAGGTCTCGTAGAGCCGGTGCGCGCGAGCGGCGAACATGGTGCCGCGCCGCAGCACCTGCACCTGCACGCCGAGTTCGAACATATCCGAGGACGGCGCCATGGTGCAGTCGGCGAAATCCGCTGTGGCGAGCAGCTTCTTGGTGGTCTCCGACTGGTCGGCCTCGACAGCGGCCTGGTTGATCGACCCGGTGACCACGTAGGCCGCGCCGAGCGCGAAGGCGGCGGCCGCGGCGGCGGGTGTTCCGATTCCGCCTGCCGCGCCGATCCGCACGGCCGCCGCGGACGGTAGGTCCCGGGCGAGGCGATCCCGAGCCGCGATCAACTCGGGTAGCAGGACGGTGAGCGGACGACGGTCGGTATGCCCACCCGAATCGGCTTCGGCGGTGATGTCGTCGGCCATCGGCACGCGCTCGGCCAGGCGCGCCTGTTCGGGGTCGAGATCACCGCGTTCGACCAGTTCGCGGAGCAGGTGCGCGGGCGCAGGACGCAGGAACAGGTCGGCGACCTCCACCCGGGAAACCTTGGCGATCAGGCGATTGCGGGCCACGACGCGACCGTCCCGGTCGGTGGTCAGCCCGGCGGCCCGGTAGCGGACCACCTCGCGGGTGAGCGACATGAATGCCGACGCCTCGACGCAGCGCACCGCGTGGCGCAGGCAGGAATCCACGATCGCCCGCTCCAACGCCGGTTCGGACGGACTGTGGATCAGGTTGCAGGCGAACGGCCGGTCGGTGAGTTCGGCGGCGAGCCGCGACAGCGCCGCGTCCACGATCCCGGGTGACACACCCGCCGCGCCGTAGGACGCGAGGTACCCGGCCCGCGACATCGCCGACACAAGCGCCGGTGAGGCGATACCGTTCGCCATGGCTCCCGCCGCGTAGGCGGTGCGGACACCATGTGCGGCACGGAATCCGCTGTCGCCCAGCTGTTCCGGCGGAAGAGGTCCGACTGCGGCAAGTATTCGCGCGCCTGCGGCGACGGTCTCGTCGGCCGTGGCCACGACGCGGTCGCCGTGTCGGATGATCCAGCACGGGCGCCGCAGGTCCAGCAGGAGCGCGCCGATATCGGCGGCCGTCGCGGCGACAGCGGCCGTCCGTGTCGCGGTCATCGCGTCACCTTCCGATCGGTCAATTCGACGGCGAGATCGAGGAGTTCGTAGATGCGAAGGCCCGGCTTCCACAGCGATCCGTCGGCGACGACCACGACACCGTCGCGGGTCCGGGTGACGGATTTGATGTGGGCTTCGAGTTCGACCGTGCCGTCGGTCGGCAGGAACTGTCCGCGATAGCGCCAGCTGAAGGCGATGTCGCGGGGGATGCGGAAGACGGGGTCGGTCATGGTGTCGGCGTAGCCCGCGTCGAGCATCCATTCCTGGATCGCGTGGATCACCGACTCCACGCCGAGCGACCCCGGGATCACCGGGTCCAGGTGGAAGTGCCGGGCGAAATACCAGTCCGACGGGTCGATGACACGCAGCGAATGCAGGTAGCCCTCGCCGAATTCGCCGCCGCCGTCGACCACGTCGACACTGTCGATCAGGGTCAGGTTGCGGCGCGCGCACAGCGGCGCGGACGGATCCGCCCGCCGTGCCGCCACGTCGACGGAACGCACGGCGGCCGAGGGATTCTCGGACAGCCACGCGGGTTTGGTCTTCCCGGCGTCGAGTCCGGTCTGATTGGCCAGTGCCTGATCGCTGAAATACCCGAACATGGTCTCGCCGCGGTAGAACGGTTCGCCGTCGACGCTCAGCGTGTAGTCGAAGGTCTGTAGCGAGGAGCCGGGCAGGATGGTGGTGCTCAGCAGGCGCGAGGACTGTTCGATGGTGGCGTCGCGCAGGTCGACCTGGCGCAGCACGGTCGCCGTGCCGCCCAGATTCCGCAGGCTCAGGGTGGTGCCCGCCTGGGTCAGCGTCGGGCCCGCGTAGTACCCCATCAGCAATGCCGCCTGCAATGAGGTCTCCATGTAGACGAAATGCGGCATGGAGTCGTTGGCGGTGTCGGCGTAGTACCAGGAATCGGCGGGCGAATCGTATTCGGTGGTGTAGGAGGCGGAGTCCAATCTGCCGCGCTCGCCGTCGAATTCGATGACGCGGTCGACGAGCAGCAGTCCGCCGGTGGGCAGCCGGGTCGCCCGCACGCCGGTGTACTCCGCGAACTCGGGGCCCATCGCGATGGCCTGGTCGCCGCGCGAGAGGTGGGTCATGTGGAATTCGTTGAGCAGGAGGCCGGTGGCCGCGGCTCCGGGGCCCACCGATGCTCCCGCGGGTTCGACCACGGCGACCGTCACCTCGACGGTATCGGCGACACCGGATACCCGAGCGGACCCGGTCACGTGCGGGCGCGGGACGAGATCGATACGGGTGACGACGAATTCGACGGTGCCCGAGATGTTCTCGCCCTCCGCGTCCATGCCCACCGCCGAGACCAGGTCACCGTGTGACAGGCACAACCACATCCCGGTGTAGAGGGCGAATACTTCGGCCGCCTGGACGACCGCGGCGCGCGGGTCGCCGTCGAAGGTCGCGACCACGAGACCTTTGCCGCCGCCGCGCAGTTCGATGCGTTCCACTCCCGTCAGTACCAACGGGGATGTGGCAGCCAGACGTGCTGTCACCTCGGCGGTACCGCGCCGGTAGCCGGGGCCGAATACCCCGGCGATGTCGGCGGTGGCGAGTCGACGCAAGGCCGACAGGTCGAGGTGGGTGACCGCCGAGCGAGCGGGCGGTTTGAAGGCGTCTTCCGGTGCGCTCGAGGTGCCGGGGTGTGACGCGGCCCGCGACGGGGAGAGCGGTGGTGCTACCTCGTGAGCCGACGGCGGCCCATATCGTTGCCAGATGGCGCGTTGGAGGGCCACCTGGGCGGCGAGTGCGGCGCGGTGGGCTTCCACGACCCCCGCGCGAAGCTCGCCGACCGCCGTGCGTACGACATCGCGGTCGGGTCCGCCGACTGCGTTGTGCACGACGTTCCCACCGGACCCGCTGGCCACGTTGCGCGCCACGACTCCGTCGGATGTGCCGATTGCGTCGTGCGCTACGTCGCCGACGCCTGTGGGCGATGGGTTGCGCTCCGTGCCGCCGAGTCGACCGGCAGAGTAGACCGAATCACCGCCGATGACGCCGTCGCCGTTTGTGTCGGTGCCGGTGCCGGTGTCGGTGACCGACCTGTACTCCGTGTCCGTACCGGGTTCCGGCCCCCACCCACGGCGCGCGGACTGCACTCCAGCGTTCGCACCTGCCGGTGCGCCCGGCGCGGGGACCGGATCGAAGGGGATTCCGTCGAAGTCGAGAACTGTCATGACATCCACTGCCTCACCGAGGTTCGAAACTTCTCCGTCAGATCGGGTGTCGTCACCACGGTGACGTCCGAGAAGCGTTGCAGTACTGTGCCGTCCGTCCCTACGGCGGTCGCGTCGATACGGGCGTCCACCTTTCCGGCGCGGGGGTTGTCCACGACCAGCAGGAACGGCTCGTGCGACGGGAGCGGGCGGTAGTAGTCGATTCGTCCGACGCCGAGTGGTAAGCAGGCCGAACCGAGCAGGCGGTGGCCGAGTACCGGTGGTCCCTGGAGGATGAGGTCGGCCAATACCGGGTCGTGCAGTCTGCCCGCGTACGCGCCCGCGGCGACCGTGGTGGCGGGCAATGAGCATTCGAGCACGATCGTCTCGTCGGAGGCGGTCAGGATCGAGCGCATGCCCTGGAGGGCGGGGGCGTGGAATTGCACTCCGTCGCGGTAGATCTCGTCGGCCGGGGCTCGGACACCGGCGGGGACCACGGTTCGGGGTGGGGTGTCGGGGTGCTCTTCAAGCGTGAGCACGGCTCGGAAATGTGTTGCGGTGGTGCCGAGTACGCTCGCGCGCACCGCGATGCCGTTGTCGTCGGCCGGTTCGAGTTCGAGGTGGAGTTCGTCGATCGGGTGGTCGAACACGATCCCCTTGAGTACCTGGAAGTCCCGGACGCCGATCACCGTCCGGCCGGGCAGGTGGCGTTCGGCGAGGTTGATCATCGCGCCGAGACCGAAGGTCGCGGGCAGGACGATGTGGTCGCCGATGCGGTGTGCGGCGATCACAGGTTCCTCGGTCAGCCCGGTCACTCCGCGCCGTGCGCGAATTCCGCCGCGCACGGCCGATTCCGCGCGTGACAGCGGTGTGGCCGGTCCGATCAGGACCACGGTGTCGGCGGCCCGTTCCTCGGTGAACTGCTCGGTGAACGCGGCGGCGCCCCGGGTGGGCGCGAGCAGTTCGACACCGCGATCGACGAAGAACTCACGCAATTCGGGGGTGACCATTCCACCGTCCCACGCACCCCAGTCGACGGCGGTGACGTGGCAGTCGGGATGGGCGTGCCGATAACTCACCGCGAATCGACTGAGGGCTTCGTTGGCGGCGGCGTAGTCGGACTGGCCCGCGTTGCCGAACAGGCCCGCCACCGAGGTGAACAGGATCAGGTGGCGCAACTCGCCCACGGCGGCGAGCACAGCCGCCAAGCCGCCGATCTTGGGTCGCACGACGCGGTCGATCGACTCCTCGGACTTGGCGGTGATCATCGAATCGGCGAGCACACCGGCACCGTGCACGACGCCGGTGATCGAGTCTCTCCACGGTGCGAGCGCGGTGCGCACGGCCTCGGGGTCGGTGACGTCGACCGCGATGTATTCGGCCCGGTCGTCCAGATCCCGGAGGGTGGAACGGATTTCGCGGGTCGCGCGGATCGCCGAGCAGTGCCGCTCGATATCGCGCGGGGTGACGCCGGTGCCGCCCAACGCGCGCAGTGCCGCCTGTTTGAGATCCGGATCGTCCACCGCGACGGCCCATTGCGGCTCCGTCGCGAGTTCGGATCGCCCGAGCAGGACGAAACGTGCGGGACCGCGGTCGGCGAGCGCGCGCACGCAGGTGGCGGTCACGCCGCGCGCTCCCCCGGTGACCACGAGTACGTCGTCGGCGGACAGGACGCTCGGCGGCTGTTCGTCGGCCGGGCGCACCGCCGTCACCGTGCGCGCACCGGCGTATCCGCTCGGAACCAGGGTCCGACGGTTTCCGGCGGCGTCGATGCCGACCTCGAGCGTGTCGCGCGCGCTGTCGGACAGTTCCGTCAGGATCGTCGCGGCGAACTGTTCGCCGGTCACGCCGGGTGCCAGGTCGAGCGCGCGCGTGAAGATCGCGGAGTGTTCGGCGGCCAGTGTTTTCACCACGCCGCCCGCGCCGCCGAGGAGCGCGGTGAACGGGTCGGCGGTGCCGAGGAAACCCAGTGCGCCGTCGAGTCGGGTGACCGTCGCGAACGCCGCCGGGCCGGTGGCGGCGAGCAGGCCGGGGAGCACGTGTTTCGCGGTGAGGATGACATCGGTCAACCGACGTCCGGCCTGTTCCGCGTCGGCCTGCCCGCCCACGAGAACCACGCAGATATCCACCGCATCGGTGTGATCCGAGGTGGACGAGCCGACGGTGCTGACGCGCCAGCCTCGTGCGGCACAGGCCCTTTCGATCGCTGTTCGATCGGATTCGTTGTCGGCGAGATCGACCACGAGGACCTCGGCCCGCGCGGGGTACCGGTCCACCACCACGTCCACGGGCGGCAGGGCGACGGACTCGACGAGATGCCGCGGCGTCGAGGCCGCGGCTTCAGCTTTTGGGTGGACATCACCGCCGGTCGACGCCGCGAACTCGGCCACGATCTGATCCAGCGTGCGCAGGGTTCCCAGTTGCTCCGGACCCAGGCTCGGCAATCGCGGAAACCGTTCTTGCAGAGCACCGATCACCTGCACCCGCTTGATCGAATCCACGCCGAGATCCGCCTCCAGATCGCGGCCGGGATCCACCATGTCCACGGGATAGCCGGTCTTGTCAGCGACCACTTCGCGCAGGGCGCGGCGCAGTTCCTCCTCCGACGGGTTCGCATCGCCGTCCGCGGTGCTCGGGTCCTCGCCCGCCACCGGGACGCTCTGCGGCTCGGTCGAGGACACACCGAGCAGATCCACGATCTGATCCAGGGTGCGCAGGGTGCCCAGCTGTTCGGGCCCCAGATTCGGCAGGTGCGGGAAGCGTTCTTGCAGCGCGCCGATCACCTGGACCCGCTTGATCGAATCCACGCCGAGATCCGCCTCGAGGTCGCGGCCCGGATCCACCATCTCGACCGGATAGCCGGTCTTGTCCGCGACGACTTCCTGGAGGGCGCGACGGAGTTCGTCGGCGGACACGCCGGTGTCCTGCGCCGGGGTGGGCGATACGACTTCCGGTGCGGGCGCGGACCCGTTCGATTCGACCGACGGAACGGCCATCGGCACACCGATATTCACCTCGGCAGGGGCGGCGGCGGACTCGTACGCGGCGGGCGCGAAACTCTCCCGGGCGGTCACGGCGGCCGGTTGCGACACCTGCGGGGCGGGCGGAGCTACCCGGCGCGACGGCGCGCGGACGGACGCCGGGCCACCACCTTCCAGCTCCGCCAGTTGCACCAGGACATCGACCGCGTGGGTGTGACTGGCGCTGATCGTGACGCCGTGGTCCTTGACGGCCTCGATCGCCCGGACCGTGTACTCGTCCAACGCGCCGCCGCTCAACGCGCCCGCCAGGCCGCGCGCGATATCGAGCTGACCGTCCAGATACTGGTTGTGGGTGCGCAGATGCTGCACCAGCGCGGTGTCGAGCGCGTCGACCGTCGGGACGGGCGCGTAGACATCGGCTGCGAACGGCTCACGCGGCTGCGGGGACGGATGCACGGAGGTCTGCGGTGCACCGTTGGACTGTGCTGGCACGACTGGCCTTTCGATTTCTCGACGGTGTTCGGGGACGGCGGCGGCGTAGGCGAGAACCGGTTCGGGCGCGGTCACGCCGACGCGATAGCCGTCACCGAGGGCTTCGGCATAGGCTTGTCTGCGGCTCGACGGGACGTACTCCGGCGCCGAGAGCGGTACCGTCATACCGGCTTTCGCGGTGACGGCGGGTCGCGGGGGCGCTCCGTGACGGTTCAGACCGCGCAGGTCGACACCGAGCACGGCCAGCCGGACGGCGGCGCGGGCGAGCGCGAGACTGCCGTCGCCGACCGGTCCGGAATCGGTGGCGACGGCGATCACCTTGTCGCCGAGGGTGCGCCGGACCAGTGAGGTGAGTACCTGTTTCGGACCGAATTCCACGAAGATCGCGCAGCCGTCGTCGTACATGGCGTTCAGCGCCGCGGCGAATTCGACCGGTTTGCTGAGCTGTTCGGTGAGGATCGCACCGTTGTGCGCGCTGTCGGCGCCGTATCGCACGCCGGGTGTGTCGGCGTAGACCGTCGCGTCCGGCTCGCCGATCCGCACCGCGGCGACGGCTTCGGCGAAGGCCGTGACGGCGTGACCGACGTAGGGCGTGTGGAACGCACCCGACACCGGTAGTTCGCGCGTGACGATCTCGCGTTCGGCGCTGCGTGCCGCCACAGCGGCGATACCGGCCGCTCCCCCGCCGACCACGACCTGATCGGGGGCGTTGTGGTTGCAGATCCACACGTCGTCGATATCGGCGATGAGTTCCTCGGCGGTCTCGCGGGTCGCGCCCACCGCCATCATGGTGCCCGCGTCGACACCGTCCGCCGGGGTCATCGCCACACCGCGAGCACGGGCCAGACGATGGAATTCCTCGGTCTCGAGCGCGCCGGATGCCCACAGCGCGGTCAGTTCGCCGAAGCTGTGGCCGAGGTAACCGTCTGCGCGCAAACCGAATTCGGTCAGTACCAGGAACTGTCCCGCTGATATCGCGCCGATCGCGGGCTGGGCGAATTCGGTGCGGCGCAGGGTCAGTTCCTGCTCCGATCGGGTCTGCTCGTCGAACGCGGGCGGCGGGAACACCACCGACGACAGTCGACGCGCCGCACCCGCGAAGGCCGCGTTCGCGGTGTCGAAAGCCGTGCCGACCGGCGGATTGTCCAGTGCCGCCGCGGCTCCCATGTCGACGTATTGGCTGCCCTGACCGGCGAACAGCGCGGCGACCTTGCGGTTCGGCAGGGCTGCGGCGCGGAAGTACACGCCCTCGGGATGGTCCCAGTGGCTCGCTTCCGGGTCGCGGATCAACTCGTCGACGGCCAGTTCGCGCAGATGGTCGGCGCTGTCGTCGTCCACCGAGACGAAGCCGACGCGAGCGTGATCCTCGGGAATGTCACCGCCGTCGTGCGGTTCGACGCTGCGCACCGCGTCGATCAGTCCGGCCACATCGAGTGCGTGCCACAGGTGTGCGTGCGGCGTGCGGTGCAGGACCTGCCCGCGTACCTGGTCGGCTTCCTCGAGCACGAGGTGGAAGTTGGTGCCGCCGAATCCCATGGCGGAAGCCGCGGCCCGGCGCACCGGCCGCTGCGGATCGAGAATCCACGGGCGGGTGGCGGTGTTCACGTAGTACGGGGTCTCGGTCGCGCTGATCTCGGCGTTGGGCGCGTCGACATTGATCGTGCCCGGCAGTACCTTCTGGTGCAGGGCCAGCGCGAGTTTCATGACGCTCGCGGTGCCCGCGGCGCCCTTGGTGTGCCCGATCTGGGATTTGACGCTGCCGAGCGCGGCGAAACCGGTTTCGGAGCTCGCGTCCGACAGCACGCCCTTGAGTGCGGTGAGTTCGGTCTTGTCGCCGACGGCGGTGCCGGTGGCGTGCGCTTCGATGAGTTCGATATCGGCGGGCGAGCATTCGGCGTCGGCGTAGGCGCGTTGCAGGGCGAGCCGCTGTCCCTCCGCGCGCGGGGCGTAGATGCTCTTGGCGCGTCCGTCGCTGGACGAGCCGAGTCCGCGGATCACCGCGTAGATCCGATTGCCGTCGCGGCGCGCGTCGGCCAAGCGGCGCAGCGCGAGCATGGTGATGCCCTCGCCGAGCAGGGTGCCGTTGGCCTCGTCGGAGAACGGGCTGATCCGCCCGGTCGGCGAGAGCGCGCCGACCTTGCTGAAGCACATGTAGATGAAGATGGTGTTCTCGGTGTCGACACCGCCGGTCAGCACCATATCGGCGCGGCCGTCCTGCAATTCGGCGATGGCGGTGCGGATCGCGGCCATCGACGCGGCGCAGGCCGCGTCGACGGTGCAGTTGATGCCGCCCAGGCCGAGCCGGTTGGCGACCCGGCCCGCGACGACATTGGCGAGCAGACCGGGGAAGGAATTCTCCTCCCACGGCGCGAACGCGGCGACGAATCTGTCGGCGATCGCGTCGGCGTCGTCGTCGGACAGGCCGACCGAACGCGCCGCCTCCTTGAGCACCGGCGTCGAGAGCCGGGCCGCCAGCGGATGCATGAGCGGCACCGGGCCGGTGGTGCCGAGGACGACGCCGGTCCGGCTCGGGTCGTACCAGGCCGAGTCCACCGCGCCCGCGTCGATGAGCAGGTCACGCGCGACGCCCAGGCTCAGCGTCTGCATGGTGCTCGTCACTTCGAGCTGGTTGGGCGGGAGCCCGAATTCCAGTGGGTCGAAATCGATATCGGGCAGGAAGGCGCCGCGCCGGGAGTAGGTCTTGTCGGCGGCCGTCGGATCCGGGTCGTAGTAGTCGTCCAGGCTCCATCGCGACGTGGGCACTTCCTCGGTGCAGTCCACGCCGTCGACGATGTTCTGCCAGTACTCGCGATGGTCGCGGGCCCGCGGCAGCAGGCCCGACATCCCGACGATGGCGATCGGGTTGCGTGCCAGTCGTCTGTCGTCCGTCACAGGAAATTCCTCTCGAGCAGCGATGCGGGTCAGGCGGCGACGTTGGTCGCCGTGGCCGAGGCGATGACCTCGGCCGCGCCCGCGGCGAATAGTCGGTGGCCGAGCGGGCTCGGGTGCAGGCCGTCCTCGGTCCACACCTCGGCCCGTTCCCATTCGGGGCGGGCCGCGATGTCGAGCAGTTCGGCGCCGGTGTTCGCGGTGACCTCGGCCAGGGTGGTGTTGGCGTAGTCGAACCGCTCGCGCAGCAGTCCGCGGAAGCCGTCCGGCACCGGGAGGCGGGCCGGGATATCGGGGTAGCTGGCGGTGAAAACCGTTGCGCCCGAATCGCACAGCGTGCCGAAGATGGTGCGCAGGTTCTCCGCGAATCGGTCGGGTTCGAAATCGCTGACCAGATCGTTGACGCCGACGACGACGCCGTAGACGTTCGAACGCGCCGCGAGGGCCGAAGGCAGCTGGGCGGCGACCACCGCGGTGGTCGTCGCACCGTGCACGCCGAGATTGCGCACGGCGGCGGGGCGCATACCGAGTTGGCCGCCCAGGCGCGCCACCCAGCCCCGGTAGCCGCCGCCCGTGGCCGGGTCGCCCCGGCCTTCCACGAAACTGTCGCCGAGCGCGACCAGACCGGCCGCACTCATGCCAGCGCCTCGGTATTGGTCACGTGCCGGTCGGCTTCGGGGAATCCGACCTCTTCGTACAGGTCGGCCAGCTGCTGCTCACCGAAGAACTTGTCCGGCGGGTACAGGCCCGCGATCAGACCGAAGAATTTCTTCGAGTAGTCGGGGCTCATGCTGGTGGCCCGGAAGACCGAGTCGTAGTACGGGGTCAGGGTGAGTTCGGAGATGCTGCGGGTCAGCTCGTAAGTGCTCGCGCTCTGCGCGTCGCGTTCGCGTTCGTACTCGGCGAGGGCCTCGTCCATCGGGCGCGCGCCCGACAGGCCCTCGTGGGCGAGGTCGGCGAGCAACTGGCCGTACTTGAAGGCGTCGGTGATGCCCCAGCCGGTGAACGGGTCCTTGTGATAGCCGGCGTCGCCGACCAGTGCCCAGCCGGGTCCGAAGGAACGCCGCCGGTAGTTGTCGGGGTAGAGCATCGGTCGGAACTGTTCGACGCGCTCGGCGGTGTCGCGGAAGCGCGCGCCGATCGCCGGGTCGATCTGGTCGATGATCTCCTGCACGCTGCCGTCGGGATCGGCGCGGAACTCGCGGAAGCGGTCGCGCTTGCGCATCACCGCGACCAGGTACTGGTCGTCGTTGGTCGGCCAGGCGGCGAACTGCTGCTCTCCGAAGCCGGTGCGGTGCTGCATCCCCCAGTCGACGCCCTCGTAGTACGAGTAGTAGATGAAGCAGGCGGCGGCGGAGCCGTCGTACTCCTGCGCGCCGACCTGCTTGGCCACCGTCGAATTCGACCCGTCGGCGCCGATCACCAGCCGCGCGCGGAACTCCTGCTCGGCGCCCTCGCCGACCCGGCCGCGGATACCGGCCACCCGATCGCCGTCGAAGACCAACTCGGTGACGCCGAAACCTTCGATGACCTCGGCACCGGACTCACCGGCCGCCTCGACCAGGATCTTGTCCAGGACGGTGCGACGCGGGCAGTACACCGCGTCGATGCCGTCGGCGGACGGGTCGGCCATGCCGTTGATGACGATATCGGTGTAGGTGAAGTTCAGGTTGCGCACCGGCGGGCATCCGGTGGCCACCACCCGGTCGAGCAGGCCCCACGAGTTCAGCAGGCTCAGGCCGGCCTGGTGGATGTAGTGGGTGGAGGGGGTGTCGCTGGGGAAGGTGGCCCGGTCGACGGCGAGCACCCGGTAGCCGCGCCTGGCCAGCAGCATCGCCAGCGGTGCGCCCGCGACGCGAGTTCCGACAACAATGACGTCGTACATGGTGGCATCACTTTCGGTAGTCGAATGACGATTCGAGTCTGTCGCCGTGAATGGCCGGGAACCAGTGGGCCGAGCCGTAATTCATCGGCCGATCGGTCCCGGCTATCACGCGGATGATTTCCCGCGAATTCACCCGCGGGAAAGGTAGAGCTGATCGATATCGTCCGAATAGGCCGATTCGATCGCGGCGCGGCGCAACTTCCGCGACGAGGTGAGCAGACCGTTCTCGACGGTGAAATCGCCGTCGACGATCCGGAATTCGCGAATGGATTCCGGACGTGAGACGAGCGAATTCGCCTCGTCCACCGCGGCCCGGACCGCCGCGGCGGGATCACCCGCCGGATTCGCCGCGCGCCAGCGCTGGGCCTGCGGCTCGTCGAGGGTGACCAGCGCGGTGACGTAGGCGCGGCCGTCACCGATCACCATGCAATTGCTGACCAGCGGATGCAGCCGGACCCGATCCTCGAGCGGGGCGGGCGCGACGTTCTTACCGGTCGAGGTGACCAGGATTTCCTTCTTGCGTCCGGTGATCCGCAGGAACCCGTCGGCGTCGAGCTCGCCCAGGTCACCGGTGTGCAGCCAGCCCTCGTCGTCGACGGGCCGCTGGTCGGCGGCCGCGCCCCAGTATCCCGGCGAGACATGGGGACCGCGCACCAGCACCTCGCCGTCGGCGCCGATGCCGACCGACGTCCCAGGGATCGGGCGACCGGTGGTGGCGAGGCGATTCGTCTCGGGGGCGTTGACCGTCACGGCGGTCGCCGCCTCGGTCAGGCCGTAGCAGTTCAGGATCACCACACCGAAACCCGCGTAGAAACCGGCGGTTGAATCGTCGAGGGACGCACCGCCGGAGATGACGTGGCGCAGCCTGCCGCCCAGTGCCGCGCCGACCGGATTGTCGGTGAATTCCGGTGCCGCGCCGGCGCCGAGGATGTCGAGTCCGCGTGCGACCGCCTCCCGTTCGGCCTCTTCGGTGATCAGGGTGCGGCAGAACTTTCGGATCTTCTCCAGCCCGTAGGGAATCATGGCGAGGAAGGTGGGGCGCAGCCGCGGCAGTGCGGGTACGAGGTCGGGGATGCCGGGCAGCAGGTAGGTCTGCGAACCGCCGACCAGGCACGCGAACAGGATGGTCTGACCGAAGACATGTGCCAGCGGCAGTGCGTGCACGGTGGTTCCGTCGAACATCGCGCCGGTCTGGCGGACGGTGTTGGCCGAGGAGACGTACATGTTGCGGTGGGTGATCATGCAGCCCTTGGCAACTCCGGTGGTGCCGCTGGTGTACACGATCATGGCGAGGTCGTCGGCGCGGACCGCGGCGATGCGGGCGTCGAGTTCGGGGGCGACCGCCGTGGTCGTCCAGGTAGCTATCTCGGGGAAGGTCCAGGCCGCCGTCGCGCCCGCCGCCGTCAGCCGTTCGGCGTCGGTCGCGTCCTCGGCGGCGAAATGCGCGCTGCCGCTGTCGGAGAGGATGTGTTTGATCTGCACCGGCGACGAGGTCGGGTACACGGGAACGAGGACGGCGCCGACGGCCAGGATCGCGCAGTCCAGCAGCGCCCACTCCAGTGTGGTCCGCCCCAGTACCGCGACCCGGTCACCCGCCGCGACACCGCGGGCGAGCAGCGCCGAGGCGACCGCGCGCACCGCCGTGTCGAGTTCGGCACAGGTGAGCACGGTTCCGTCCGCGGTGGACAGGGAATTCCGCTTCGGATTCCCCGCCGCCGCCGCGGATATCACCGAGTACAAACCGGTGTGGTCCGCCAGATCTGATCCGTTTTCGGTGATCGAGACACTATTCACAGCGCCAATTCTTCTCGGCGACGACGAATGATGTCTCCGCTATACCTCCTTGGCGACCGCGCGAATGTCAAATCCTATCGACGTGGTCATGCGGTTGCCGCGCGCGCAATATCGATTCGTGGGGATTCGGCCGATTCTATGCATTCGAGAAACAGGGATACCGCCGGATTCGCCTCGGCCGCCAGCCATACCGCGTAGAGATCGAGTGTGGGAACCGGATCGAATAATTTCACCGCGACCGTGCTGCTGTCGGGGGCGCCCATGCCCATCGACACCGCGCGGGGCAGCGACGCGAAACCGACGAGCGGGCGCACCGAGACCATATGCGCCGTCGCCCCCGGGTCGTCGGCGGTGTGGACCACCTCCAGCGAGATCCGTTTATCCGCCGCCGCCTGGAAGATCGCGTCGTACATCGCCGGACACTGCTCGCGGGCGAACAGGACACATTCCTGCGCGTCCAATTCGGCGAAAGGCACACCCGGCCGGTCCGCCCACCGGTGCCTGCGGCCCACGACCGCGACGAGCGGAACCCGGTGCAGCAGTCGCCGATACCGGAATTCGGTAGTACTCGGATGCCCGTAGACCAGGGCGACATCCAGTGAGCCGTCCGCCAGGGCCGCCAGCTGCGGTCCGGTGCGCTTCTCGAAAAGTGACACCACGATATCGGGATGTCTGCGGGTCATCCGCTCCAATGCGTCCGGCACCACGTGTCGACTGGCAGGCAGGTTGTACCCGACATTGAGTGAACCCGCCCGCCCGGCTGCCGTAGCCTTCGTCAACTTCGTGGCCCGCTCCATCTGGGCCACGATCAGTCGTGCCTGACTTTCGAACTCGAAACCGGCGGGGGTCAGCTTCACCTCGTGCGAATTGCGTGAAACGAGCTGTACCCCCAGCGATTTCTCCAACTTCTGCAACTGTGTGCTGAGGCTGGGCTGCGTCAGATGCAAGCGCTGCGCTGCGCGGCCGAAGTGCAGCTCTTCGGCGATCGCGATGAACGAGACCAGATGTCGGAACTCCATGCCGACTCCTTCCGGGTACCCGATACGCTAGCTTCGCCAAGTAACCGAGAATGAACCGAGCCCGCACAGCACCTGCCCAAACAGTTGCGGATGGGTGAACCGAATCCGCTGTCCATCGGCGCGATGGTGACGGCGCGGCTAATCGGCTGTGAACGCGGTGGGCAGCGCTTCGAGGCCGCGAATGACGACATTCGGCTTGAACGGCGGCGTGTCGGAAAGCAATTCGATGCCGCGCACCTTGCGCAGCAATACGTCGAGCAGTACCTCCATCTCCAGCAGCGCCAGCGGCGCACCCAGGCAGTAGTGGATGCCGAGGCTGAAACCGAGATGCCTGTTGGCCGGTTTCATCCGGTCGGCGTAGCGCGAGACATCGGTGCGGTCGGGGTCGGTGAAGGCCGCGGCGTCGCGGTTGGCCGAGTTGATCAGGACCACGACACCCTCCCCCTTCTCGAATTCGTGCCCTGCCACGGTGATCGGGCGCGTCGCGGCCCGCGTGGTGATCTGCACCGACGGCTCGAGTCGGAGCAGTTCGTCCGGGGCGTAGGCGGTCAGGCCGGGGTTCGCGCGCATGGCGGCGATCTGGTCCGGATTGCGCATCAGCCGCAACATGCCGGTGCCGATCAGGTTCGCCGTGGTCTCGTGACCGGCGACGAAGGTGGTGATGCAGGTGGCGAGCAGTTCCTGTTCGGTCAGCACGTCACCGCGGTCCTCGACCTGGGACAGCACACTGAGCAGGTCGTCGGTGGGACGGGCCCTGCGCTCGTTCAGCAATTCGCGGAAGTAGGACATGAAACCGCGCGAGGCCGCGCTACGGGCCCGCAGCGCTTCCTCGGGCAGCGTGTAGTCGTGGTCGAAACCGCGCGCCAGATCCAGCGACCATCGGTGCACTTGGGCGTAGGCCTCCTCGGGGACGCCGATCAGCTCGCAGGCGATGACCAGCGGCAGCGGGTAGGCGATCATCTCGACCAGATCGAATTCCCCGGCCTCGAGGGCGTTGTCGACCAACTGTTCGGTGAGCTGTTCGATCCGTGGCCGCAGCCGGGTGACCATGCGCGGGGTGAAACCCTTGGTCACCAGATTGCGCAGCCGGGTGTGGTCCGGCGGTTCCATCCACAGGAACGAGGTCGGCAGTTCCTCGGGTGCGTCTTCGGGCGACACCGTCGGATGCATCATCCCCGCTTCCTCCGCGTGGCTCCACGCGGTGGTCGAGAGCACCGCGGCGCAATCCTCGTAGCGGGTCAGGACGCGGTGGCCCAGTGGGGTCTGATGCACCGGGCCCGCCTCGCGCAGTACGCGGCCGGGGGTATAGGGGTCGGATCGGCCTTCGGGGCCGAACAGTTTCACGAGTGCGTCCTGGATCGCGGCGTCGCGTTCCGCGACGACCGTCAGCGGAGCGGGTGCGACTGTCTCGGAAGTCATAGCGGGTGGTGCCTCCTGTTCGAACGATCGGTCAACGATGGTTTCGACTGCCACGCAGCAGTATTCGGCCCGCCATCGCGGGGTGTAGCAGCGCGGCGGGTGGCTCGACGAGGTTGGCGACGCGCAGGAAGGTCCGCGCCACCTTCGGGTCGGTATGCGCGGCGCGATGGGCCGCGCCGACGTAGGCGTTGGTGACACGGATACGTGCCGTGCGGTCGCCGACGACGCCCGGGTAGCGCAGGTCCGAGCCGGTCGACATCTGCCACGCGACGTCGACGATCCGGCCCGCGGCGGCGTAGAAACGCGCGGGCAGATCCGCCGTGCCCGCGGCGACGAGGCAGTCGCGCAACGCGAGTGCCTGCTGCGCGGCGACCGACATCCCCTGCGCGTAGAGGGGATTGAAACTGCATACCGCGTCACCGAGGGCGAGGAATCCGTCGATGTGCGCGCCGCGGCGTTCGTACCTGCGTCGTATCGAATGCCGGAACCGGTGGGGCACGATGTCGTCGAGCGGTTCGGCGGCGGTGATGATGCCGTGGATGTCGGGTGCGGCGAGCGTGGCCGCGAAGGCGGCGAAGCCGGCCGGATCGGTCGGCGGATGATCGCCGAGCATTCCGGCGAGTGTCACGTGCCAGCGGTCGTCCTCGACGCGGATCGCGCCGCCGCCGCGTCCGTTCGGTCCGGTCGAGATGATGACCGAGCTGTGATCGTCGAGCTGGCCGGGACTGCGGCGGTAGAACCGCGACGCGTAGCCGAGATCGACCTCGACCTGATCCTGCGGCGGGACCGGCGCCGCGAGGGCTCGCAACCACTCCGGTGCGCGCGAGGCCCGTCCGGTCGCGTCCACCACCAGATCGGCGGCCAATGTCCGCGGGTCGTCGTCGCGGGAGACCACGACCCCGGTCACTTCACGCGCGGTGCCCGCGAGCGCCTTCGCCGTGGTCCGATCACGCAGTGTGATACCGGGAATCGCCAGCGTGCGGTCCCTGATGACCGATTCGAGCAGCGGTCTCGTCGCCATCAGCGAGGTCAGCCCGGTGGACGTCGGGGTGACCCGAAGGCCCCCGAGATACCAGCGGGTGCCGAGCAGTGCCTCGGCGGTGGGCGCGCCGAGTCCGGCCACCCGCGCGGTGAACCCGGGGTAGAGCTCCTCCATGATGGTGCGGCCGCGGTCGAGCAGGCCGTGCAGATGCCTCGCCTGCGGGACGCCCCGGCGCGAGCCCTCCTCGTCGAGCGGGTCGCGCTCGATCAGGGTGACCCGCGCGAAGTGGTCGGAAAGCACACGGGCGGTGAGCATTCCGGCGATTCCCGCGCCGAGTACCACCGCGTGCCCGGAGCCATCGGCACTCATCGTGTCAGCGTCACCGGGAGGGCGGCGATCCCACGGTGGATCAGGCTGGGTCGGTAGTCGATCCGGTCGGTGGCCAGGTCCACCGACGAGGTCCGTTCGAACAGGGTACGCACGGCGGTGTCGGCTTCGATCCGGGCCAGCGGCGCGCCGACGCAGAAGTGGATGCCGAGACTGAAGCCGAGATGTTTACGGGCGGGCCGGTTTCCGGCGTAACGGGTGACGTCGAAGCTGTCGGCGTCGGAGAACACCCGGTCGTCGCGACCCGCCGACGCCGTGAGCACCACGACCCCGTCACCACGGCGGAACGTACGCCCGCCCACCACGGTGTCGGCCAGCGCGACCCGGATGGTGAATTGTGTGGGCGGGTCGTAGCGCATCATCTCGTCCAGGGCGGGCGCGATCAGGTCCGGATTCTCGCGCAGGATCGCCACCTGGTCGGGGTTGCGCAGCAGCGCGAGCATGCCGTTGCCGATGAGATTGATCGAGGTCTCCATGCCCGCAACCAGCGTCAACAGCGCGATGCCGATGACCTCGGGTTCGGTCAGCACGCCCGCGGCCGAGGCCGCGACGAGTTCGCCGAGCAGATCCGAACTCGGCTGCTCCTTCTTGCGCGCGACCACCCGCGCGAAATAGCCCATACATTCCATCGCCGCCGTGCCCCGGGCCGCGACGTCCTGCTCGCCGAGCAGCCAATCGGGGTCGCTGCCGCGCGCGATCGCCAGCTGCCATTCGCGGAACAGCGCGCCGTCGGCGGGGTCGGCGCCGAGCAGGCGTACCGGAACCATCGCCACCGCCAGCGGCACGGCGAGATCGTTGAGGATGTCGAGTTCGCCGCGTTCGAGCGCGCGATCGACCAGTTCGCCGACGACCCGGCCCGCCAACGGCGACATCTCCGCCATGGTCTTCGGCGTGAACGCCTTCGCGACGACCTTGCGATAGCGGCCGTGTTCGGGCGGGTCCATCCGGACGAACGACCCCGGAATGGCCGCGGTGGTGTCGCGGAACGGGCTGATACCCGCGCTGTACCCGTGCCCCCAGTCCGAGCCGGTGAGGATCTGCGCGCACTCCTCGTAGCGGGTGACCATCGTGACCGGCACGTCGCCGAATTCGAACGGGAACAACGCCGTCGCGTCGCGCACCCGGCGGTAGGCGGGATAGGGATCGGCGTGCTGATCGGGTTGCCAGGCGTCGAAGGTGACGCCGGTGGGGAGTGCGGTGCTCATCGGGGCTCCATTCGGACACGAAGTTGCGACATGCCGCGCACGACCACATTCGGTCGGTACGGCGGTTCCTCGAGCAGCGTCATCGACTCGACCCGGCTCGCGAGAGCTCGCAGGACCACCGACATCTCGAGCCGGGCCAGCGGTGCGCCGAGGCAGTAGTGCAGGCCGAGGCCGAAGGACAGGTGCCTTTCGGGGCGAGTACCGCGCGCGTAGCGGGCGATATCGAAGCGATCGGCGTCGGGGAAGGCGAGCGGATCGCGGTTGGCGGAGGCCAGGAGGACGATCACCGCGTCACCGGGGGCGAATATCCTTCCGCCCACGGCGATTTCGTCGTGGGCGGTGCGGGTGGTCAGGTGCACGGGTGCGTCGTAGCGCAGCACTTCGTCGACCGCCGGTTCCGCGAGTTCCGGGAACGATCGCAGTCGCTGGAATTCCTCCGGGTGGCGGATGAGGGCCAGTACACCGTTGCCGATGAGGTTCACCGTGGTCTCGTGGCCGGCGACGACCAGGATCAGCAGGGTGCCGAGCAGTTCGGTGCGAGTCAGTCCGGCGCCCGCGTCGTCCGCCTGGACCAGGGCGGTGATCAGATCCGCTCGTGGCTCCGCGCGCCGTCGGTCGACCAGGTCGCCGAAGAATTCCAGGAAGGCGTGCACGGCCGCGGTCCGCGCGGCCAATTCGTCCGGGGAGAGCAGCACATCCGGATCGAGCCCGCGAGCGATACCCGTCGACATGGTCCTGACGTGCTCGTGTGCCTCCTCGGGGACGCCGAGCAGTTCGCACACCATGGTCAACGGAAGGGGGTAGGCCAGCGCGTCGAGCAGGTCGACCTCGCCCTGCGCGAGGACCTTGTCCAGCAGATCCCCGGTCAATTGCTCGGCGCGCTCACGCATGCCGGAAATGGTGCGGGCGGTGAACGCCTTGCCGACCAGGCCGCGCAACCTGGTGTGCTCCGGGGGTTCCATCCACAGGAACGACCCCGGCAGTTCGACCTCGCTGTCGCCGTGCAGGAGTTCGGGTTCCTCGGCATGGCTCCACCTGGCGTCCTGCATGATCGCCTGCGCCTCCCGGTGCCGGGTGACCAGATGCGTGTCGTGCGGTCCCGGGACGAACGGGCCGTCGGCGCGTAATATCTCGTAACTGCCGTACGGATTGTGCCGCATATGTGGCGCGATACTCTCGAGGACCGCGATTTGCACGGGGGTCGGCGCCGCACTCGCGGAATGGTCGGAAATCACCGGCAACTCCTGGATACAGAAATAGGTGAAAATCGCACCGCACCCCGGCCGTTCGGAACGGCTTGCAGCCCAGCGCATTCGAGACCAATCGTGCCATCGACCGGCGGGGACGCCTCGGCAATCGACTGTTTCGATCGCGCCATAGCGGAATTACTCGATCACCCGGAACAATGGCGTGATCGCGGATTCATATCGAACCGTTCAATTCATGATGCGTTCAAAGAGTTGTCACAATTCGCTGTTGTCGTGGAAAACATGAATTCTGCGGATTCGGCCGAAACGTTGCACGGCCTGCTGGCCCGCGTCGCCGCCGACCACCCCCTGGTGCACGCCCGGTTCTGGTCGGTCTCCGAATCGCTGAGCTATCGGGAACTCGATCGGGCGGCACGTTCGATGGCCGCCGCGCTGGTCCGGCGCGGGATCCGGCGCGGTGAACCGATCGGCATCCTGTGCCCCAACGCACCGGAGTTCCTGATCTGTCTGTTCGCCGTCGCCGCGGCGGGCGGTGCGGCGACGCCCCTTCCGCTGCCCGCGGGTGCGAAACAGACCGGCGGCTATCCCAGGAAACTGGCCGCCATCGCCGAGGCGGCGGGAATGAACACCCTCCTCGTCTCGCATCGCTTCGCCGATCTCACGCCCCTCCTCGCCGACGTGGTCGAGGCCGAACTGCTCGACGCGGGTGCGCTGGCCCGCCTCGCCGACGCGACCGAGGACACCGACACCGCACTGCCGAAGATGCGGGGCGACGATCCCGCCATCGTGCAGTTCACCTCCGGCAGCACGGCGATGCCGAAAGGTGTTCGCCTGACCCATCGCAACGTGCTGAGCGGACTGGCCGCCATCCGTTCCGGCATCGACCTGAGCCTCGACGATCAGGGCGGATTCTGGCTGCCGCTGTTCCACGACATGGGTCTGTTCGGCACGCTGTCGGCGGTCCTTCGCGGTATCCCGGCGCACGTGTGGTCGCCGATGTCGTTCGTCAAGGATCCGACGCGCTGGCTGGCCGAATTCGCCGAGAGCGGATCGACCATCACCGCGATGCCGAATTTCGGCTACGAATCGCTGCTGGCCGCGATCTCGCCGGAAGAGGTCGCCGAATTCGATCTGCGGCGCTGGCGGATCGCGTTCAACGGAGCCGAACCGATCTCGCACGACGTGGTTTCCGCGTTCTGCGAACGTTTCGCACCGGCGGGGTTCGCGCGGTCGAGCATGTTCGGCGTGTACGGCATGGCCGAGGCGACGCTCGCCGTCGCCTTCCCGCCGCTGGGCCGCGCACCGGTCTTCGAATGGGTCGACCGCGCCCGGCTCTGCGACGACAGTCGCGCCGAGACCGTCCCCTCCGACGCCGCGGGCGCACGCGCGGTCGCGAGCGTCGGTTCGGCCGTGGCCGGACTCACCCTGCGCGTCGTGGCGCCCGATACCGGAACCGAATTACACGACGGCGTGGTCGGCGAGATCCTGATCCGCGGTGACGCGGTGACCGCGGGGTATCTGTCCGCCGATCCTGCCGCGACCACGGGCCTCATCACCGACGACGGCTGGTTGCGCACCGGCGATCTCGGGTATCTGCGGGCGGGTGAACTCTTCGTCACCGGCCGCAGCAAGGACATGATCACCGTGCGCGGCGCGAACTACTACGCCCAGGACGTGGAGGCCGCGATCGGCGATCTCGACGGTATCTACAAGGGCCGGTGCACCGCGGCCGCCGATCCGGGCGGCGCCGACATCATCGCGCTGATCGCCGAATCCGAACGCACCGGCGCCGAGGCCGAGCTGCTCGCCCGCGATATCCGCGACCGGATCGCGGCCGAACTCGGCCTGGCCGCCGTCGAAGTCCACATCGTCGCCCCGCGCAGCATTCCCCGCACCAGCAGCGGCAAACTCCGCCGTCTCGCCGCACGTGACCTGCTCACCGCCGGTCACTGAACCCCTCCGGCCACTTCCGCACCGCCCCTACCGATCTGGAGCCACGATGCACAGCTACGACGTGTTCCGCCATTACGAGCGGCTGCACTGGCGCCTCGCCGACCTGGATCTCGACGCGATCGACCGCAGTCTGGTCCGCCCCGAGTACATCACCCTGGCCAAGAGCGCCACCATGGGCGAATCCAATGTGATCGCCGCCGTCCACGGATTCATGAACGAATTCGTCGACGACTACGACTTCTCCACTTTCGCCGTGGTCTGGGGCTATCAGGAAGTGCAACACCACTACGCCTTCCGGTCGTGGCTCGGCGCGGTCGGCGAGGCCGTCGACGAGAAGGCCGTCGATTCCATGCGCGAGCCCTACGCCCCCGGCACCACCCCCTCGGCCACCCTGGCCACCAACATCATCTCCGAGCTGACGGTCAACCACATCTACCGCGCGGTGTCGAACTGGGTGCGCGAGCCGGTGCTGAAGAATCTGCTGCTCGACGCCAGCCGCGACGAAGCGGGCCATGCCCGCGAATTCATCCACTACGCCACCGAACGGTTGAAGCGGCGACCCCAAGAGCTGCCCTCCGTATTGGAAACGCTCTACGTCTACAGCTCCGAGGCCAAGATCAAACATCCGGTGAGCACCTTCAAATCCGGGATCACCGAACTCGGTGATCACGAGACCATCGATACCGGATTCGAGCTGTTCCTCGAACAGGTCGCAGCCGTCGGTGAACTGGATGTGTTGCACGACAAGGTCCGCCGCACCTTCGCCAATATGACCGGCCTCGATCTGTCGAGTAACGCCCGGGTGCGCCGCGCGCTCGCGGACGCGCTGGTCTGAGCCGGCCGACGCCATGGATCAGGAAACCATCACCGTACCGTGGTCGGTCATCCCCGACTACCGGTGCTTCGGGTGTTCCCCGCACAACGAAGGCGGCCTGCGGCTGGTCTTCACCGCCCATCCCGACGGGTTGCAGGCCCGGTTCCGGCTCGGTCGATCCTTCGAGTCCTACCCGGGTGTCGTGCACGGCGGTCTGACCGGCGTGATCTGCGACGAGGTGATGGGGAATCTGATCGTGCTCGCACGGCACACGCCCGCGTTCACCGTCTCCCAGCGCACCCGGTTCGTCACACCGCTGCTCGTGGATCACGAATACACCTGCGTGGCAAGTCTTTCCGGTAGCGCCGCGGATGCCTTGATCCAGGGCAACGCCGAAATCCTCGACGCGTCCGGAGCGCTGTGCGCCGGATCGACCGCCACCTACCAGCCCTTCGACTTCCGCGACGTGCGCCATCAGCTGACGCTCGACGACGACGAGGTCGCCCTGCTCTCACACGCTCTCGACCCCGAATCGCACGACCGTCCCGCAACGAAACACCCCGCAACGAACGGAGTCCTGCTATGACCGCGAACACCCCCGACGAGATCCTGCGCACCATCACCGCCATCGCCGTGGCCGAAACCGGTATCGCCGAGACCGAACTGCGTCCCGATGTCGATCTGCGCGCGATGGCGGGCGTCGACTCGGTGCGGGTGCTGCGCATGGTCGCCAAGATCGAGCGCGCCTACGACATCGAACTCGAGGACGAGGCCGTCTTCGGCATGGCCACACTCGACGATGTCGTCGCCGTGGTGGACAGCGAACTGCGCCAGGCCGCCGCGTGAGCGTCGACAGCGTAACGGCCGACAGCGTCAGCGCGCCCGGCGCGATCGCCGATACCAATCAGCACTACGACCTCGACCCGGATATCTTCGGCCAGTTCCTCGATCCGCTGCGCAAGTACAGCGCGGGCCGCTACCTGTCCGAGCACGACACCCTCGAACAGGCCCAGCGCAACAAGTTGCGCTTCGTCGCCGACCGGCTCGGCCTGCGCGGCGGGGAACGGCTGCTCGACATCGGCTGCGGCTGGGGTTCGCTGATCCTGTACATGGCGGCCGAACTGCGGTGCGAGACGCTGGGTGTCAGTCCGGCGCCGCGCCAGCACGGGTACATCGCCGAACAGGCCGCCGCCCGCGGCGTCGCGGATCTGGTCCGCACCAGGGTCGGCCACTTCGAACGTCTCGACCTGCCCGCGCGCGGTTTCGACGCGGTGACCATGCTCGGGTCGATCGTGCACATGCCCGACCTGGACGAGGTGTTCCGGCGCGCGCGGGCGGTGCTGCGCCGCGACGGCAGGCTCTACGTCTCGGAGAGCTGCTTCCGCAATGCCGCGATCCGGGCCCGATTCGATGACAGGGCCGGTACCGATTTCGTCCGCGAGGACATCTTCGGCTGGGGCGATCTGCGGCCGCTGTCTGATCTGGTCACCGCCGCGGAGAACGCGGGCTTCTCGATCATCTCGGTGGACGATCTCACCGAGGACTACCACCGCACCATCGAGGACTGGATCGCCAACGTCGAGGCGAACGGGGCCACGATCGACTCGCACGGGGCGGGCATGGCGCAGCGGCTGCGGCACTACCTGGAGATCGCCAACGCGGGCTGGGGGTACACCACCAAGCATTACGCGCTGGTGTGCCGCAACGGCCGCTGACACCGGAGGACGACGACCATGGACATCGAGTCCGGATTGATCTCCGTCGGCGATATCGCCGATGCCGTCGACGGGTTCCTCGCCGCCTCCCCCGCCGCCCGTGGCTGGGATGTGGAGACCGCCGTCGACTGGAACCGCGCCGACGCGGGGCTGCTCAGCGAGGGGCAACGCTCGGCGGTCGAGTTCATCACGCTCATCGAGGATCACCTGCCCGGCTATTTCGAGGTGTACCACCGGTATTTCCCGGTCGACGACACCGTCGACGCGCCGACCTTCGTCCACAATCGCGAGCTGTACCACTTCACGGTCCGCTGGGCCCTGGAAGAGGACACCCATGCCCGCGCGCTGACGCGCTACCAGCAGGCGTCGGGGATGGCCGAGCGCGACGCCCTTCGCACCGCGTTGGCGGTGGAGGGTCGCCGTCCCTTCGACCTGCCCTACGAGCATCCGGTGCAGTTCTTCGCCTACGCGCTGGTGCAGGAGAAGGCGACGCAGATGTACTACCAGCAGCTGCGTGACGTGGTGGGCGATCCGGTGCTCGCTACGGTGCTGTCGCGGCTCGCGCGCGACGAGGCACGGCATTTCAGTTTCATGGCCGATGTGGTCGGGCGCTATCTGCGCGTCCACGGTGACGCCGTCGTCGAACCGATCCGCGACGTGGTCGCGCATTTCCGGATGCCGCTCGCCGACACCATGCGCGGGTATTGGCGCTGGGCGCTGAAGATCGCGGACGTGGCCGAATACGACCACACCGAGGCCTACGAACATCTGGTGAAGGTGATCGACCGCGCGGTCGACGCCCGCACGGATCGGGTCGACGAACTGGTGCGATTCATCGACCAGTGCCGGATCGTGGCCTGACCGCGAACGAGGAAGGGGCCCGCGACATCGTGTCGCGGGCCCCTTCTCGTCGGGTCAGCTCCCCGGCTGAAGGACCAGGATGGTGGTCGAACCGTGCGCGATCAGCTTCCCGCCCGCGTCGGTGATCCGGCCCTCGGCGGTGGCGGTGCGCCGCCCGACGTGCACCACCTCGGCATCGCAGGTGAGCCTGCTGCCGTCGAGCGTGACCGACCGGATGAAATTCACTTTCAGTTCCAGCGTCGTGTACGCGACACCGTCGGCGAGCCTGGTGAACACCGCACTACCCATCGCGGTGTCCATCAGGGTGGCGAGCACGCCGCCGTGCACGGTGAACATCGCGTTGATGGTGGCCGGATTCGGGTCGAGGTAGTAGCGGGTACGACCGTCGCCCACGTACTCCTGCCGGATTCCGAGCGACGCGCCGACGCCCAGATTCTCCCGCAGGCCCCGCTCGAACACCTCGGTCAGTTCACCGGCTCGCGACGCGACCGTTCCGGTGAGTCCACTGCCGTTGGTCTGGGTGCTGGTCATGAGATCTTCCTCCCTGCCGTACAAAGTGCCGAATTCGCCGCGCATCCGCATCGGCTTCTCAACGCTCACCCATTCCCCGGGGGGACGCCGGTCCCCGCGCGATATTCGATTGGCGCGATCGACGTTCGCGATCGACGCCTCACGAACGGCGTTTCACGATCCGTGACAATGGCCGGAAATACCGCGTCACGCAGGTACGCATTCGATGTCATGACGCACCGCGTGCAGAAATATCGAAGAATTCGCCACCGATCGCCCCCCTGTGCGCCTACCCTTGACGCGTCAGTTTTCCACTACGGCTCGACCACCTGTCGCGAAGTGGTATTCGACCACTTCGCCTAGAAGTTGGGAGAAGCACCGAATGGACAATCGCGACATTCTCGCCGCCTTCGCACTCATGGACCGAGACGGCGACGGCTACGTCACCCGCGACGAATTCTTCGCGCATTACCAGAACGAGGGACGTCAGCCGCACGACATCATCGCCATGTTCGACACTCTCGACGGCGACGGTGACGGGATGATCGTCAAGCACGAGGTCCAGGCCGCGCGCGACCGTATCTGAGTCGGTCCGAACGCGGGCTGCGCGAGCGAGTCGGTCCCGGATATCGTTCCGGGACCGACTTTCTCGTCGGTGTCAGTGCCCCGACATACCGCCGTCCACCGCGAGGGTCGTCCCGGTGATGTAGGAACTCGCGGGACTCGCCAGGAAGACGACGGCCGCGTCGAGTTCGTGCTGTTCGCCGAGCCTGCCCAACGGGCTGGTCTGTCGCACGAAGGTCAGCAGTTGGTCGGCGGGCACGGCGGCGGTCATCTCGCTGGCGAAATAGCCGGGGGCGATGGCGTTCACCCGGATACCTCGGCGGCCCGACCACTGCTGGGCGAGATCTCGGGTCAGGCCGATGAGCCCGGCCTTACTCGCGGCATAGGCCGCCTGCGGCGCATAGGATTTGATCAGACCGAGCACGCTGGCGATATTGACGATGCTCGAACCGGGCGTCATCCGCTGCCCGCAGGCCTGCGCCGCCCAGTACGCGCCGTTGAGGTTCAGGTCGATGACCTTGCGGAATTCGTCGGGTTGTTCCCGCACCGCGGGGACCGCCGTTCCGATACCGGCGTTGTTGATCAGGATGTCGATGCGGCCGTACTCGGTCATCGCCGCCTCGGCCATGGCCTGGCACCGATCGGGATCGGAGACGTCCGCGCCGACGACGAGTGCGCGCCTGCCGAGTTCGCGCACCCGGGCGGCGACGGTCTCCGACTGTTCGGTCCGGCGGGCGGCGAGTACCAGATCCGCGCCCGCCTGCGCGAGCGCGAGGGCGAATCCGGCGCCCAGGCCCGAACTCGCGCCGGTGACGATCGCGACCTTGCCGTCGAGCCGGAACAGGTCGAGTACGTTGCTCACAGTGACTCCGTCGAACGATGTCCGGTGCGCGAGACGGTCCGCAACGCGCGTAATCCGGCGGCCATGAATTCCGGCGTCGCCTCGGCGGCGCGACGGGCGTCCCCGCCCGCGTCCGACCCGTGCAGCGCGCGGTGCGTGATGCCCTCGCCGATGACGCCGAGTTTGAAATTGGCCAGGGCGAGATAGAAATTCCAGTCCGCGAGATCGCGCCCGGACAGGGTGGCGTATCGCTGCGCCAAAACCTCCGGCGACGGAAGACGCGGGCTGGTCCATGCCGCGTCCGTGCCGAGGACGAGATCGAATACCGGTGTGCGATAGACGCACATCAGCGCGATATCGGTCAGCGGGTCACCCAGTGTCGACATCTCCCAGTCGACGACGGCGCGCACGATATCCGGCGACGCCGAATCGAGAATCGTATTGTCGATCCGGAAATCGCCGTGGATGATCGACGCGTCCGACGTCGCGGGAATCGCCTCGGACAATGCCGCGTGCAGTGCCGCGAAATCCGGGAGGTCGCGGGTCTTCACCCGATCCCATTGCCGGGCCCACAGCGCGACCTGGCGGGCGACGAATTCGTGTGGGCGACCGAAATTCTCCAGACCCGCGGCCCGATAGTCCACCGCGTGCAGGTCGACCAGGGTGGCGACGAGCGCATCCGCGCTCGCCCGGACCTGCGCGTCGGTCAGCGTCGCCAGATCGGCACGGTCGCGGATCACACTGCCCTCGACGTATTCCACGACCGTCATGGGCGCGCCCAGCGCGGTGCCGTCGGCATCGAAGGCGACCACCGCCGCGACCGGGACGGAGGTGCCTGCCAGTCGGCTGGTGACGGTGTACTCGCGCGCCATGTCGTGCGCGGACGGGGTGAGTCCGCTCGTCGGCGGACGGCGCACCACCCAGGTCGAGCGGTCGTCGTAGGCCTTGAAGGTGAGATTCGAGCGCCCGCCGCTGATCATTTCGACCCGCAGTTCGCCCGCGACGTCGATACCGGCGCCGACGAGGTAGTCGCGCAGTGCCGCGACGTCCATACCCGGCAGAGTCACGGGGTCTCCTTCGATTCGGTCTCGCGCGCGGCGCGCTTCGCCGCGCCGATCACCCGTTTGGCGATCGCCCACCGGTGCACTTCCGACGGTCCGTCGTACACCCGGAACGGGCGCACCTCGCGGGACAGTCGCGCCAGCGGCAGATCGTCGGAAACCCCGAGTCCGCCGCACATCTGGACGCTGCGGTCGACGATCCGGAAGATCGCCTCGGCGGCGAAGGTCTTCGCCACGGAGGTCGAATTCGCCGCCGTCTCACCGGCGTCCAGTTCCCAGCACGCGCGGGTCAGCAGCGCCCTGGTCGCCGCGATATCGATCTCGTTGTCTGCCACCATCTGCTGGACCATGCCCAGATCCCCGAGTTTCGCGCCGAAGCCCTGCCGCCGCGCGACGTGGGCGACGGCGATGTCGTGCCCGCGCCTGGCCGCGCCGAGCCAGCGCATCACGTGGGTCATCCTGGCGGGTCCGAGCCGCACCTGCGCGTATTCGAAGCCGCGGTCCACCTCGCCGAGCACCCCGGCGTCGGGGACGAACAGGTCGTCGAAGAACACCTCGCAGTGGCCGCCGAGCATGGATTTGTCCAGGGTGGAGATATGCCTACCGACCCGGAGGCCGGGCGCGTCGGCCGGGGTGAGGAACATGGTGGCGCCGCCGCGATCACCCGGTTCGCCGGAGGTACGGGCGAAGATGATGAAGAATCCCGCGCCGTCCGCCCCGGTGATGAACCATTTGTGGCCAGAGATCCGCCAGCCGCCGTCCACGCGCACCGCCCGCGTCGTCAGCGCGGAGGGATCAGAACCCGCGCCGGGCGCGGGTTCTGTCATCGCGAAGGCGGACCTGACCTCACCGCGTGCCAGCGGTTCCAGGTACCGCTGCTTCTGCGCCGCGTCGGCGATATGGGCGAGCATGTGGACATTGCCCTCGTCCGGGGCCGCGATATTCAGTGCCGTCGGACCGAACAGCGAGTAGCCCGCCTCTTCGAAGACCGGTGCGCGATCGGACATGTTCAGACCGTGTCCGCCGTATTCGACCGGTGCGTGCGGCGCGAAGACGCCCGCCTTCCGCGCCTGCGCTTGCAGTTCGACCCGTATCGCGTCCCCACCGGCCGCGGCGATATCGCCGACGTGCTCGTCCTCGATCGGGAGGACGACCTCGCGGACGAAGGTCCGCACCTTCTCGACCAGCGCGGTCGTCTCCGGTGAATACGACAGGTCGATCGGCATCGGAAACTCCTCCAGCGTGGGCGGCGGTGGGCGGCGGACCACCGAATCGATTAGAACGATCGTTCGGTCCGCATGGGCCAATACACTGGCATGTTCGTGCTCGGCACGTCAAAATATTCAGGAATCCTGAACAGATCGGAGCAGAACCAGCGATGACGTCCGATATTCACGAATCGATTCGTTCGGCGCGGCGCGCGGCCGGGGTCTCCCAGCGCGAACTGGCGCGCAGGCTCGGCCTGAGCACCGCGACCATCAGCGCGATCGAGAGCGGGAAGACCGGGGTCAGCGTCGAGCGGTTGCGGGTACTCGCCGACGCCCTGCACGTCGACGTGCGCGACCTGGTCGGCGGCGCCGAACCCGCCCCGCGCGGCCGCGAATCCGATACCGGAGTACGGGCGGCGGCGGTGCGGCGGCACGGCGCGCGGCACTGGCGTGAATTCCCGCCGCTGTCGATCGATCCGGTGCTCGACGCGGCGATCGAATCGTTCGTCGAGACCGGATATCACGGGGCCACCATGCGCTCGCTGGCCCATCGCGCGGGGATGAGCGTGCCCGGCGTCTATCACCGCTATCGCGACAAACAGGAACTGCTCGTCCGCGTTCTCGACATCACCATGGACGAATTGCACTGGCGGGTCGGCGCCGCGCGGGCCGACGGTGCGACGAGCGCCGAACGGGTCGCGCTGATCGTGGAGGCGCTGGCGCTCTACCACACCCACCGCCGGGCGCTGGCCTTCATCGGCGCGAGTGAGATGCGCAGTCTCAAGGGTGAGAACCGGCGTCGCATCACGCAGTCCCGCAACGAGATCCAGTATCTGCTCGACGAGGAGATCGCCGCGGCCGTCGCCGAGGGAACCCTGCGGACCGATCACCCGCGCGACGCGGGGCGGGCGATCGCCACCATGTGCACGTCGCTGTCACAGTGGTTCCGCAGCGACGGCCCGTCCACCCCTGAGCAGATCGCGCGCGAGTATTCGGAATTCGCACTCGATCTGCTCAGGAAGACGCCCGGGTAGCGATTACGCGATCTTCTCGAGCGGTGGCGCGGATTCGCCGATGGTGGCCTTCGTCTCGCCGATCAGCCTGCGCAGGAACGCTTCCTGTTCGCGTCGCCCCTGGATCGCGGCCCGGTCGGTGCCGCCGGGGGACAAGCGGACGAACGCGCTGCGCACCAGGTTGACGGGGATGCGCAGCGCCGGGTACCAGGGTGGAACGTAGGCGGGCAGGCCGAGCGTGCGCATCGCCTTCGGGCCCAGGAACGCGGTGGTCACCGACAGATGCTGGGCGCGGGCGATGCGGCCGCGCAGCCCGGGCAGGTTGGGATAGGACCACCGCAACGGGTCGTCGGCCATCGGGACGGCGAGCTGGCGGCTGGTCTCGTCGGGGTTGGTGATGGCGGCGAGGCAGTGGTACAGGATCTCCACGCCGTCGCGGAAACCCGTTGGCAGCCACTGTTCTTCGACACCGATCAGCCAGCCCACGTAGCGGGTCAGGTGGGCGGCGGCGACCGTGTCGGCCCGCGACGGGACGATGCCGAGCACCATGCCGCCGACGAAGGGGGCGAGCAGCGCGCCGACGAGCGTGGCCGCCATATCGGTCTGATTGATGGGCAGGCCCCAGTCGTCCCCGCGCCAATCCGGCATGGCGGCGACGTGGCGGCGGACCATCGAGTGGATGAAACGCACATGCAGCGTCGAGCGGTAGCCCTGACCGAACAGGTCCATCCCGTTCTCCGTGGACACATCCATGGCCCATTGCAGAGTTTCGGCGAACCGCCGGGCCGGTCCCTTCTCCAGCGCACCGGTGCGGATCAGGGTCTTGTTGAAACCCGAGGCGAGATATCCACCGAGGAAGGACACATCGCGCGCGAAATAGAGACCGTCGGAACCGCCGGAACGGAAGACCCGCTCGCCACGGCGCAGCAATTCGGGATCGACCCAGTCGGGGGTGGTCTCGACCATGGTGAAGAACGCGCGCAGAGGTTCGGGCGCGTCGGGGACGCTGGAGATTCCCGCGCGCAGCGCCTGTTCGAACAGGGGGCGAGTGGTCCCCATGCCTTCGGCGTACATCCAGTCGACGAGCCGATCCATCGGTTCGTCGCCCACGACGAGGGATTCGCCGAGTCGACGCCACCGGTCCGGCGACGGCTCGCCGATGCCGAGCAGCAGGGCGATCGGTCCGAGACCGGGCGGCCTACGGGGCCGATCGGGGTGTCGAGTAGGCGGATTCGGCGAAGTGGTCATCGTTGACTTCCTCAGATGGTGTGGCGATGCCGTGTTTCATCAACGGCACGATGGCGGTGCGGACGAAAGCGCGGGCCTTGTCCGGATCGGCGAAGTCGACGTTGCCGCCGCCCGGTGTGAGCATCAGCGAATGTGCCAGGCGGGCAACGAGTTCGGCGACGGGTCGGGGGTCGTATCGGGCGACGAGCCCCGCGGCCTGCGCCTGGGTGAGCATCCCGACGATGTAGTCGATCCCGATCGCCACCAGGCGTTCCCCCTGCACGGTGTAGAAGCCGAGCACTTCATCGGGGGCGACGCGAAGCAATTCGGTGATCAGCCGGTGGATTCTGGTCTGCACCAGGACATGCAGCATCGTCTCCTCGATCTGCGCGTCGACGCCGGAGGCCGTCGCCGCGATCCCGGTGACCTCGGCGAGCATCCGCCGGGTCTCGCGGGCCAGAACGGCCTCCACGAGATTGTCCTTACCCGCGAACCGGCGATGCACGGTAACCCTGCTGATACCCGCACGGCGGGCGATGTCCTCGAGGCTGGCGCGCCGGATTCCGACCTGCACGATGCGTTCGAGCGCGGCGTCCATGATCGCCTCGTCCACATCGTCGAATCCATCCCGCATGTAACGAAGATAGAAATCATGTTGCATTATGTCAATGCCTCATCCCCGCGCACCAACGCGGCGACCGGAAGCCGCCAGCGCGCCGTCCGGCGCCGAACGAGACTTCTGCTCATGGATCTTCTGTTGCAGGACAAGGTCGCGGTGGTCACCGGCGGGTCGAAGGGAATCGGACTCGCCACCGCGCGCACCCTTCACGCCGAAGGGGCACTCGTCGTCGCCGCGTCGCGGCGTTCGACCCCCGAACTCGACGAACTCGCCGGTGATCGGTTCGCCCACGTCGCCGTCGACCTGTCCACCCCGGACGGCCCCGCGCGGGCCGTCGAACGGGCCGAACGACTGTTCGGCGGACTCGATATTCTCGTCAACAACGCCGGTGGCCCGCCGCGGGGCGCGGTGCTGCCGCGCTTCTCCTTCCACGACCTCGACGACGCCGACTGGCAGGCGATGCTGGACTTCAACCTGATGACGACGGTGCGGGCGGTGCGGGCCGCGATCCCGCGCCTGCTGGCACGAGGTGGCGGCGCGATCGTCAATATCGCCTCGACCATGGCCCACGTGCCCAGCGGCACGAATGTCGACTACGGGGTGGCGAAAGCGGGTGTACGCAATCTCACCCAGGCCCTCTCGGAGGAATTCGGCCCGCAGGGCATCCGGGTGAACACCGTCTCCCCCGGGCCGGTCGTCACGCCCTGGTGGACCGAGGACGGCGGCGCCGCCGATGTCATCGCGGCGGCGACGGGCACCGATCGCGCCGGTGTCCTCGGCGGCGGCGCGGCGCAGATGATGCGGCTGACGACCGGTCGGCTCATCGCGCCACAGGAGGTCGCCGACGCGATCGTGCTGCTGTGCTCCCCGCGTTCGGCCAGCACCACCGGGACCGACGTCCTGGTGGACGCCGGTTTGAACAAAGCGGTCTGAGCAGTCCGCGACAACGAAAGGGCCCGTTCTCGCTTCGATTCGAGGCGAGAACGGGCCCTTCGCTACCTTTCGGCTATTGCGGGTTTCTACCGCCGGGAACGAGCGAGTTGGATGAGGGTCGCGATCATCCGGTCGATCTCCTCGCAGGTGTTGTAGAAGGCGAAGGAGGGACGCACGGTCGCCTCGAGGCCGTAGCGGCGCAGGATCGGCTGCGCGCAGTGATGTCCGGCGCGCACCGCTATCCCCTTCTCGTTCAATGCCTTTCCGACTTCGAGTGGCTCGAATCCCGCCATCACGAACGACAGGACGCTCGCCTTCTCCCGTGCGGTGCCGACCAGTCGCACCCCCGGAACGGCCGCGAGCAGCGGTGTCGCGTATTCGAGGAGATCGTGCTCGTAGCGGGCGATATTCTCCATGCCGATACGTTCCACGTATTCGATCGCGCTGCCGAGACCGACGGCATCGGCGATATTGCCGGTGCCCGCCTCGAAACGTCCCGGCGGCGGCTGGAACACCGCGCGTTCGAGTGTCACGTCGCTGATCATGTTGCCACCCCCCTGCCAGGGCGGAACATCTTGCAGCACTTCGGATTTCCCGTAGACCACACCGATACCCGTCGGCCCGTACAACTTGTGCCCGGAGAACACGAAGTAGTCGGCGTTCAGCGAACGCATATCGACACGCGTGTGCGGCACCGATTGCGCACCGTCGATCACCGCGATCGCGCCCGCGCGGTGGGCCTGGTCCACGATGGCGTGCACCGGGGTCACCGTGCCGAGCGCGTTCGACACGTGGGCCACCGAAACGAGTTTCGTACGGTCGGAGAGCAGACGGGTGTATTCGTCGAGCAGCAGATCCCCGTTCTCGTCGACCGGGATCACCTTCAGCACCGCGCCGGTCTCCGCCGCGAGCATCTGCCACGGCACGATATTCGCGTGATGCTCGAGATGTGAGATGACGATCTCGTCGCCCTCGCGAATATTGGCGCGACCCCAGGTCTGCGCGATCAGGTTGATCCCCTCGGTGGCGCCGCGGACGAAGATGATCTCCTCCGAGGACGAGGCACCGAGAAAACGCGCGACGGTATCGCGTGCGTTCTCGTAGGCATCGGTGGAACGCGCCGCCAACTCGTGCGCGGCGCGATGGATATTCGAATTCTCGTGCTCGTAGAAATACGCGAGACGGTCGATGACCGCGCGTGGTTTCTGCGTGGTCGCCGCATTGTCGAACCACACGAGCGGATGACCGTTGACCCGCTCCCGCAGAATCGGGAAATCGTTGCGGACCGCGTACACGTCGAACGGCGGACGCGGGTCGGGCGCGATTCGGCCCGCGTTCGACTCCAGGAAATAGAACGGCGACGACGGCGCGGGCGCCTGGATCTGCTCGGTCGGCCGGTCGAGGAAATAGAAAGCGGGCGCACCCGCGATCGGCACCGAACCCGCCGAATCCAGCGCCCGGGTCGGCGGGAGCAGATCGGTGAACGCGGGCAGCGGCGGCGTGAAGTATTCGGCGTAGGAGCCGATCACACCGGTCGACGGATCCGCGACCGCCGGGGCCGCGGATTCCGGCGCGACGTTCGCCGCGCTCGCGTAGGTCGGTGCGGGCACGGCCGCACCGGCGGCGGGAATACCGGTGGCGGGCGTTCCCGAATAACCACGCGGTGACGAAAGCGATTGGGGTGACGAAGAACTCGGCTCGGACGCGTTGCTCACGGGAGTGGACGGGACGGCGGCCGACGGGGACGCGCCGACCGGTGCCGTCCGCGCGGGCGGACCGGCCCGGTCGATCTCCCAGCCGGGCACGGTCGGCTCCGGTGTCGCCCCACCCGGGGGCGCGGCGGACCCACTCGGCGGGGTCGTGGACGGCGACGTACCCGCCCGTGGCGCGGGATCCGGGGGTGTGGCGGCGAGGGCCGTCACACCCGGCGACGCGGACGGCATGGCCGCGAAAATCTGCGCGGCCAGCCGATTCAGGGTCGATTCGTCGGGTAACAGCGGACCCGGCGCAGCGGCGTATTCGGCCTGCTCCGACGCGCCCGACCGATCAGCTGCGGTAGCTCGGGGCGTAGTCATGGAACTTGTCCACCTCGGCTCCCTCCAGCACGGCCACCGCATCGTCGGTCAGTACCGCGAGTGAGCAGTACAGCGACACCAGATACGAGGCGATCGCGCTGCGATCGATTCCCATGAACTTCACCGACAGACCGAGGCCCTGCTCGCCGGAAAGCCCCGGCTGGTAGAGACCGATCACGCCCTGCCTGGACTCACCGGTGCGGATCAGGAGGAATTTCGTCTTCCCGCCTTCGACCGGAACCTTGTCCGAGGGAATGATGGGAATGCCGCGCCAGGTGATGAATTGGGATCCGAACAAACTCACCGTCGGCGGCGGAACCCCGCGCCGGGTGCATTCTCTGCCGAAAGCCGCGATTCCCTGCGGGTGGGTGAGGAAGAACGCGGGTTCCTTCCACACGCGGGCGATCAGATTGTCCAGATCGTCCGGGGTCGGCGGTCCACCGATCGTGGAGATCCGCTGTTTCTCCGCGGTGTTGGCGATCAGTCCGTAGTCCGGACTGTTGATCAATTCGCCTTCCTGATGCTCCTTGATCGCTTCGATCGTGAGCCGCAGCTGCTGGGCGATCTGATCGTGCGGGCTCGAGTACAGATCGGAGACGCGAGTGTGCACATCCATGATGGTGTGCACCGCCTTGAGGCGGTACTCCCTGGGCTCACGGTCGTAATCGACGAAGGTGTCCGGCAGGGGGGATTCATCGAAATTGTCGCACTGGATATCGACGGTGTTCTCGTGGGTGACCCGGTTGCGCCGGAAGATACCCGCCTCCACCGGAACCCAATTCAGCAGATGAACGAGCCAGCGGGGGCTGATCGACTCCATCTGGGGAACGGATTTCGTCGCATTGGCCAGTGTCCTCGCGGCGTCGTCGCTGAGGGCAACCGGTTGCGGCCTTGCACTTGTCATTCGAACCACCTCGGCTCGGCAAATCCACCGTTATCGGCTGCGCCAATGCTAGCGCCACGGCCCCCCGTTGTCGCGCTGGATCCGATCTCCGACGCGCCGTGTCGCGAGAGTCACTCCGACTGGACACGCCGAGTCGACGGTGCCCCGGACACGCCGAGCGGCCACCGGCGATGCCGGTGACCGCGTTTCGATGGTGTGTCCGAATCCCCCTGCCGTTCAGGGCTCTTCGCCGCGCGCGGCGGTCAGGCGCCGAGGAAGGCGTCACCCTCGAGCGATTCGGAGAGCCGCCCGTCCACACCACGGGGGACATCGCCCTCGATAGTCACCCGGTACAACACCCGGTCGTAGCCGAGGTGGCCCGCGTCGGGAATGGCGAGATGCGCGGTGGCGCGGTTGTCCCAGAACGCGACGCTGCCCGGCGCCCAGCGGAAGCGCACCGTGTACTCGGTGCGAGTGGCTTCCTCCCACAGCGCGTCGAGCAGGTGGGAACTCAGGCGAGGGCCGAGATTGCGCACCGTCTTGGTCTTGCGGGTGAAACCGGGGCTGACGAACAGCGCCCGCTCCCCCGTTTCCGGATGCACGCGCACCACCGGATGATAGGTGCGCAACGGCTTGCCGTCGATCACCGCCGCCCGCGTGCTGCCCTGGGTCGCGCGGTTCTCGAAGGTGTGCTCGGCGTCGAGGACGTCGGCGAAGGCGCGCACCTCGGCGGGCAGGTTCTCGTAGGCGGCGACCAGATTCGTCCAGGCGGTGTCGCCGCCGAACGGGGGCAGGATGTCGGCGCGCAGGATGGAGAAGGCGGGCGGATTGATCAGCGCGGTGACGTCGGTGTGCCAACTGCTGTCGTAGGAGGTCCGCTTGCGCCCGTACTGCGTGCCGTAGCGACGGCTGTCGATCGGCAGGATCTCCGGGAAACCCTCCGGCGGGTTCTCCTCGTACGGATGGGCCGGGGTGACCTTTCCGAACCGGCGTGCGAAGGCGATCTGTTCCGCGTGCCCGATCGTCTGATCGCGGAAGAACACCACCTTCCATTTCAACAATGCCTGCCGAATTTCCGCGATCACCTGATCGGAAAGTTCCTCGGAAAGGTCGACACCGGATATCTCAGCGCCGGTATACCCGGACTGCGGCGCTACCGTGATCGTCGATTCCGTCGAAATCTGTTCTGTCGCCGCGATTGTCATCGGACCCACCACCTGATTCGCTCGGGGAGAACATGTCCTGACCAGGCTAGGACGGACGGGGAAATCCCTGACGGGTTGCGATCGGCAAGATTGTCTACACCATTCTTGAAGTTTCTCTTGACGGAGTTTCCGACCAGAATTTTCGATCACCCTGATCCAGTTCATTGCCCGAGGCAACGAATTTCGCGCACTGTTGTCCTGGCGTGTGTGTTCGAAAAGCAGGAGGTTTCCCGATCATGAGCTACGGCAGAGGCGCATTGCTCGCCGGAGCGGATACCGGGACCGGCGGCGACGTCCGCACCCTGCGTACCGGCCTGGCGATGATGGCGCGCGGATGTGCCCGCATGCCGGGAGCGGCCGCGATAGCGATCGGCTCCGGACTCACCAACGCGGTGTGCATGGTGCTGGCCGCCAAAGCGATCGGCTGGAGTACCGAACACGTCGTCGTCGCGGGCTTCGCCGAGGATCGATTCCTGGTTGGCGCGGCCACGACGGGCGCGCTGTTCGTCCTCGCGGTCTCGCTGCTGCGCATCCTGACGATCATCTCCCGTGGCGTCGCGACCGGCGTCGTCCAGTACCACAACGAGGCCGCGACCAGGAAGGCCGTCACCGCGGCCTACCTGCGGCTGGGCGTCTCGTGGCACCGCAGGCATT
Organism: Nocardia noduli; assembly: GCF_019038455.1. Classification (NCBI taxonomy): domain Bacteria; kingdom Bacillati; phylum Actinomycetota; class Actinomycetes; order Mycobacteriales; family Nocardiaceae; genus Nocardia; species Nocardia noduli. Next base: position 191,268 of record NZ_JAFMPL010000003.1, on the reverse strand, counting down.
CGGCGGGCGAACTGGTGTCGCGCGCGGTCTCCGACGCCGAGACCGCGTGGGATCCGATGCAGCACTTCCCCTTCGCGGTCGGCATGACGGGCATGCTGCTGCTGGTGATGGCCGATATCGCGCTGGCCGATCCGTGGCTGGCGCTGATCGCGGCGATCCTCATCCCGCTGGTCTTCGCCGCGAACCTGCTGTATCAGCGGGTGCTCGCGCCCCGGGCACGCGCAGCGCAACAACAACGCGCCGTCGTCAGCGGGCTCGCGCACGAGGCGGTCGCCGGACGCCAGGTGATCCGGACCCTCGGCATCACCGAACGCGAGATCGATCGGTTCGCGCGGGCCGCGGACGCCTCACGGGCGGCGAATCGTCGCATGGGCAACGCGGGTGCGATCTTCGATCCGGCGATCGAACTCATGCCGCCGCTGGCCGCGCTGGTGATCCTGGCCGTCGGGGTGGCCCGTGTCGACGCGGGCCATCTCGGAGTCGGCGCCCTGGTCGAGGTCATCTACCTGCTCATCACCACGGCCATTCCGCTCAATGTCATCGCCCGATTCCTCGGTGTGCTGCCGCTCGGGGTCGCCGGACACACCAGGGTCGAACAGATTCTCACCGCGACCGAGCGGCCCGCTCACGGCCGGTCGACGCCCTCGTGGCAACCGGACGGGGTGGCGCTCGAACTCGCCGACGTCGATTTCGGCTATCGCGACGCGGGCGGCGGGCGGGCGCACGCCGATCGCGACGCCGTGCGGGATCTGACGCTCGCCGTCCGCCCGGGGACGGTCGTCGCCGTCGCCGGGGCGACCGGGGCGGGCAAGACCACACTGCTCGCGTTGCTCGCCCACCTGTTGGAAGCCGATCGCGGCGCGGTGTCGGTGGACGGCGTCGACACCCGACTCGTCGCGCCGGAGGCGGTGCGCCGGCGTACCGCGCTCGTCACCCAGAACGCGTTCCTGTTCGCCGATACCGTGCGGGCCAACGTCGTCCTCGACGCGCGACCGACCGGATCCGGTGACGGGACGACACCGCGACCATCCCGGCCGCGGACCGAGGACGACGCGGACGCCGAACTCGATCGGGCGCTGCGCATCGCCGGTGCGGCCGGATTCGTCGCCGGGCTACCGCACGGCGCCGACACCGTCCTCGGTGAGGATGTGCAACTCTCCGGTGGACAGCGTCAGCGGATCGCGTTGGCCAGGGCCGTTTTCCGGCGGCCCGGTCTGCTGCTGCTCGACGACGCCACCTCCGCGCTCGACCCGCTGGTGGAACGCGAGGTGGTCGACGCCCTGCGCGCGGAATACGCGGGCGATGATCGGCGAACCACCGTCGTGCTGGTCGGACACCGCGCAGCCACCATCGCCCTGGCCGACACCGTGGTCTTCCTCGACGGCGGGCGGATTCGGGCGCTGGGCGGACACGAGGAACTGCTCGATTCCGAACCCGGCTACCGCGCGCTGCTCGGCGCCTACTCCGACGGTGACGACGCCGAGGTTGACGAAACAGATACCACCGGTGGGCGATTCCCGACGCGGACCGGCGAGCGTCACGGGCTCGAAGTCGACGCGGTCTACGCTGACCCGCCGCCGCCCGGTCACGGATCCCAACCCGACCTCGCCGTTCGGCGGGCACGGTGAGCACCTCCGAGTACGAGCGGACCACCCCCGAACGCGCCTACGGCACGGCCGCCCTGCTTCGGCGGGTTCGTCGCGACACGACGTTCTCCGGTCGTTCCCTGGTCCTCATCCTGCTGCTCGCGACGGTCGCGGCGTCGGGCCGCATCGTCATCCCGGTCACCATCCAGTACGCGCTCGACCACGCCCTGCTCTCCGATGCCGACGCCGCGACCCGGTCGCGGGTGGTCACCGGTGCGGTGGCCGTCGGGGTCACGGCGGTCCTGCTGGCGATGCTCGCCTCCGCGCTGATGAACCACCGACTGATCCGCGCCGTCGAGCAGGCGCTGTACGAACTGCGGGTCGCGGCGTTCGCCCGCATTCTGCGGCTCTCGCCCGCCGACCCGAGGGCCGAGTCCGGCGGCGCACTGGTCGCGCGCGTCACCAACGATGTCGACGTCGTCACCCTGTACGCGCAGTCCGGCGGAATCACGTTGGTGCAGAACATCGCCCAGATGCTGCTGGCGCTGGCGGTGATGCTGGTCTACTCCTGGCCGCCCGCGGTACTGGTCCTGCTGATCGGCCTCGGTGTCCCGCTGGCCGGGCACAGTTTGCAGCGGTGGGTGGGCCGACGGTTCGACACGGTGCGTCGACGCATCGGCGAACTCTACGCGGGGCTGCTCGAGGTACTCGTCGGCATCGACACCATCCGTGGATACGGCATCGAGGAGCGTATGGGCGAACGCGCCGCCGCGCAGATCGACGGGGTGCGCGACGCGCAGTGCCGCACCCTGTGGCCGATGGGTTTCAACATCTCCATCGGCGAGGTCGCCAGCGGACTGATCACCACCGCGGTACTCGTCGCGGGCACCGCCGCGGGGGTCGGGGTGTTCGGGGTCGGGTTCGGGTTGAGCGCGGGCGATGTCGTGGCCTTCCTGTTCCTGGTCACGTTCTTCGTCCGGCCGATGCAGTTCGCGGTCAGCAGTCTCGCCGACGCGCGCAATGCCGAAGCGGGTTTGCGCCGCGTGGTCGAGATACTCGATCTGGATCAGGTGTCGGGGACAGGCAGCCGGACCGCGTTGCCGGAAGGACCCGCCACCGTCGAATTCCACGGGGTCGGATTCGCCTACGTGACCGGCAGACCCGCGCTACACGATGTCGACCTGCGGATCGCGGAGGGTGAGCACGTCGCCGTGGTCGGTGAGACCGGTTCGGGTAAGAGCACTTTCGCGAAACTGGTGACCAGGCAGCTGCTGCCGGGATCGGGCACCGCGACGCTGTGGGATGTCGATATCGCGGAGATCTCCGACGACGCGCTCACGCGACGCGTCGCCATCGTCCCGCAGGAGGCCTTCCTGTTCGATCGCACCGTCGAGGAGAACATCGCCCTCGGACGTGCGGGCGCCTCGCGTGCCGATGTGCTCGCGGTGCTGGCGCGACTCGGCCTCACCGGCTGGATTCGCGGGCTGCCCCGGGGGCTCGACACCCGCGTCGGTCAACGCGGCGAAGCGCTCTCGGCGGGGGAACGCCAACTCGTCGCCCTGGCCAGGACCGCCATGGTGAACCCGGACCTGCTGGTTCTGGACGAAGCGACCAGCGGGGTGGACGCGGGCACCGACGTGCGGGTGCAGCACGCGCTGGCCGGGCTGACCCACGGCCGGACCACGGTGACCATCGCGCACCGGATGCACACCGCCGAAACCGCCGATCGTGTGCTGCTGTTCCACGACGGGACCGTGGTCGAACAGGGCACGCACGCCGAACTCCTCGCGCGCGACGGTCGCTACGCGCGCCTGCACGCGGTCTGGGCGCGGGATTCGGTCGCGGTCCACCAACGTGTGCCCAGTGACGTCGGCGGCTGACCGCCCACGTATCCCTGTCCGAACGGAGAATCGACATGCCCTCTCGCAGACTGTTCCTCAATGTCGGTGTGAACAGCACCGGCTACCACGGCAATTCGTGGCTGGCCCCGGACGCGGCGTGGGACCGGTTCCTCTCCTTCGACCACTACGTCGAGGTGGCCCGGCTGGCTCACGAAGGGGGCTTCGACGCCGTTTTCCTCTCCGACCACCCCGCATTGCAACGCGCGGACACCAGCAGGCCGCTGCACTCGCTCGACCCGATCGTGCTGTTCACCGCGCTCGCGGCACGGGTGCCCGATATCGGGTTCGTGGTGACGGCGTCGAGCTCCTACAACTCGCCGTACAACCTGGCGCGGCGGCTGTCGAGCATGGATCACATCTCCGGTGGCCGGGTGATCTGGAATGTGGTGTCCAGTTTCAATCCGGATATCGCCGCCAATTTCGGATCGGCTCCGCTGCCGGGTCGCGCGGAGCGATACCGCCGCGCCGAGGAATTCGTCTCGGTGGTCAAGCAGCTGTGGCGCAGCTGGGACCACGACGCCGTCGACACCCCCTCGGCACTCGGCGACCCGCTGTGGTCCGGCGACTCGGTGCGCCCCATCGACCACCACGGCGAATTCTTCGATGTGCGCGGCCCGCTCAATGTGCCGCTCGGACCGCAGGGTCATCCGCTCATCGCCCAGGCCGGGGCATCCGACGCGGGGATCGATCTCGCGGGCCGTCACGCCGACCTGGTGTACGCCGCGTTGCTCGGCAAGCATGCCGCGCGCGAGTTCGGGTCGCAGGTGCGGGAACGGGCCGCGGCGCACGATCGCGATCCGGAGACGGTACGCATCCTGCCCGGTCTCGTCCCGATCGTCGCGGATAGCACCGACGAGGCATTACGTCGCCACGAACACCTCAACGGCCACGCCGACGAGCTCTCGCTGGTGCGCGCCTTCGCCGACCGGCACGGCCTGCCGTTCGATCCGGACGGCATCGTCGTACCGGAGTTGTTCCACTCCGACGAGAACCAGCGGGGCCCGATCGGTTTCACCCGTTCGCTGCACGATCTCGTATCCACCGAGCCGTTGACGTTGCGTCGACTCGCCCGTCGCGTCGACGGCGGCCACCGGCTCGTTCTCGGTACCCCCGCCGAGGTGGCCGAGCAGATCCTCGACTGGTGGCGCGACGACGTGGTCGACGGTTTCACGATCCAGCCGCCCACCCTCCCGCACGACCTGCGCACCTTCGTCGAAAAGGTCGTTCCACTGTTGCGGGCCGAGGGCGCGGTCGCCACCGACTACCCGGAATCCACCGTCCGCGCCCGCTTCGGGCTTCCCGACCCGGTGGCGTCGGCACCGGCCCGCTGACCCGACACCCCCTTTGAACGTGCGTCCAGTCTGTTTCATGGCTACCTTGATGGAAGCGGATGTGATGAGGGGGTTCGTGGTGGTCGAGTGCCTACCCGAGGTCGAGGCGAAGCTCGTGGCGATGCGGGCGGAGTACGAGGAGTTACTGGCCGGCGACGGGTGGTCGTTGCAACGGTTGTTCAGTACCCCCGATTTCGATATCGCCGTGTTCTGCGCGGATTTCCGACCGAACCGGTTCGCGGCCGTCGCGCTGGCCGAGACCGAGAGCTTCTGCCGCCGATACGGCATCTGGCTCGAGTCCACGGGGACGCATTACAACAGCATGACCCCCTACCTGCATCCGAACACGATCTCCCCGGAGCGCATGACGACCATCGGGATCTACAACGCGATCCTGTTCTGGCTCAACGACACCGTGGGTCGCGAGAAATTCGCGAATCTGACCACCCTCGACCAGCGACGCGCGACCCGAACCCTCGGACGTCTGTCCGCGCTACTCGAGACACGCACCGCCGCGACCGATCCCGATCCGGTCGAGGCGGCGGCGGCCGAATTCCTCACGCTGCTGGCCGATTCGGCCGACGCCGCGTGGCTCGACGAATTCCTGGAGTCCACGCGCGCCCATCTGAATACGGCCATCAGGGATCAGAACGCGCGCGCTCGCGGCGGAGTGCTCGGTGTGACGGAGTACATCGACCTCAGGGGCGATGTCTCCGGGATGTATCCCGCGATCGCGCTGTGCGAATTCGGCCGCGACGAGTATCTGCGATGGGAACGGATCCGCGCGGCGGGGCTCGGCGAACCCCTGGCCCGGCTCCGGCGACTGACGGCCGATATCGGGGCGTTGATGAACGATCTGTTCTCCTTCGAGAAGGAATGCATCCGCGACGGGGCGGATTTCAATCTCGTCTCGGTATGGCTGCTGAACACACCGGGCGCCCGCCTCGCCGACGCCGTCGAGGCGACAGCGGGCATCGTGCGCGAACGGTTGATCGAATTCGTCACGCTCCGCGCCCGGATCGAGGCCCTGTGCGACGCGCTGCCGGAACGCGACGTCGCTGTTATGGTCGGCACCCAGGTCGAGGACATGTCGGGGTGCGTGCGAGCCACGTGGGTCTGGCAGCTCACGACCCTCAGATACAAGGGTGCGTCGATCTTCGTCGAGAACCGGATGACCTGATCGTCGTTGTCCTGACCGGGACTTCCGTACGGCCGTTCCGGCGACCGACTATGGTCGAAAGACGCAGCACACCGCCCTCGGCGACCGGAAGCCGCGGGTAAGCGAAGCCGAGGGGATGTGGTGGACGACATCGACCGTGCCGCGCTGGCGCGGACTTGGCGACAGGCCCTTGCCACCGGTGGCATCGAGCGCACCGACACGAGCGCCGACAGTCGTCGACTATCCGGCCTCGTGGATCAGCTGGCCGCGGCCTTGGACGCCGAGCCGTTCGACGCGACCGTCGGCGTCGGGGTGGGCGCGGCGCTCTGGGCGGCGGACTTCACCGACCCGATGGTCCCGATCCTGTCCGCGCCGGTCCTGCACGCACTCGCCGAGGGTAGCGCTCACCCCGACGCCGGTGTCCGGCTCGGTGGCCTGCTGGCCGGACTCGGCCAGGGACACCAGCGCAAGGTCGACGAGGTGAACGAACAGGATGCGCGGTTCCGCGTCCTGTTCGACAGCACCGGTGTGGCGATAGCCATCGGTGACACCGACGGCATACTGGTCGACGCGAACCCCGCCCTCGCCGATATGATCGGCATTCCCGTCGAGCATCTGCGTGGGATCTCCGTCTACGATTTCGCCCACCCCGACGACCGCGACACCATTCGCACCCTGCTGTACGAGAAACTCGTCCCCGCGGGCGAAGGCACCGTCACACTCGACCAACGGCTGGTCCGCGCCGACGGCAGCATCGGATGGATGACCTTCGCCATCACCTACGTCAGGGGATCGCACGGCAGGCCCGATTGCCTGCTCGCCATCGGCGCCGATGTCACCGAACGGCATCTGCTCCAGGAGGAGTTGCACCGGCAGGCCAGGCACGACCCGCTGACCGGCCTGCCGAACCGGCGCTTCCTGCTCGAACGGATCGAGGAGCTGATCACCGACGCGGACGTGGACGCTCGAACCGGTTTGTGCTTCGCCGATCTCGACCATTTCAAACACGTCAACGACCACTACGGCCACCGCGTGGGTGACCGGGTGCTGTCGGAAGCGGCGGACCGCCTCTACCGCGCCGTCCACGAGAGCGGCTGTTTCGTGTGCCGCCTCGGCGGCGACGAATTCGTCGCACTCATCGAGCCGCCGACCGATGGCGACAAGGTCTCCCTGTTCGCCGACCGCATGCTCGCCGCCTTCGACGAGCCCGTCGTCGTCGACGGTATCGAGATCGAGATCTCGGCCAGTATCGGGACCGTGGTCACCTCACTGGCCCACGCCGACGCGGAATCGCTGCTCGACGCCGCGGATACCGGACTGCGCAAGGCCAAGCGAAACAGCAAGGGGCGCTGGGTCATGCATACGCAGCCGCCCTTCGAATGAGCCGCGCGCGGAGATGCCGAATCAGATCTGGGACGCCACCGCGCCGCCGATGAGACCTCCGACCAGTGCGGCCGGTATGCCGACCGCGGCCGCGCCGACGACGGCGCCGATACCCGCGCCGACCGCCATCGCGCCCGCCGCGATCGGGACCGCGGCGATCGCCGTCGCGCCGAGTACGGGGAGTGCGGCGACACCACCCGACGGCACGGCCGTGGCAGCGGTGGCGATGGCACCGCCCGCGGCGGTCCCGGCCACGCCCACACCGAAGCCGACACCGGCGCCGATCAGGCCGCCTCCGACTCCGCCGACGACCGCGGCGGGCACGCCCGCGACAGCGGCGCCGAGCAGCGCGCCCCCGGCGATGGTGCCCGCACGATTCGCGTCGATGCCCACCGACTGCGACGCCGCCGACCACTGGGCTTCGATACCGGCGATGCCGCTGTTCAGCCCGGCCAGCATGTCGGCGGGAACCTCACGCGGAACCGGTGCGCTGAACGCGCCGACACGCAACGTGTGAGCGGGCTCGGGCGAGATGGTCATGGTGTCGGGTGATTCCGGCGCTTCCTGGAGGGCCTGCGGAGACGACGGCGTGTTCTGCGGCGCGGGGTTCGACCGCGGAGGGGCGGGTTCGGCGTGCTGGATCCCGGCGTCGGCCTCCGGATCGACCGCGTCGACCGGGGCATCCGGATCGACGGGGGCATCCGGATCGACGATGGCCGGGCCTGCCTCGGGGCCCGCGGGCCGCGGGGTGACCGAAGGGGTGATGGTGACGCCGGGCTGCGACGGCGACGCGGGGATCGCCCTCGGCTGGATCGGCTGTTCGGGCTGGCTGACGCCGGGCGGTGTCGGTACCGGATCGGCGTTCGCGGTGCCCGCGCATACCACGGCTAGCACGATCGGCACCGCGCTCACCATGGGCTTCACGGCATTGCGTGCCGCGGAGTTCTGTACCCGTCGATGCCGACCTGCCAAGACAAACACTCCCACTACATCATGAACCACACTGCGGTTCAGCACGTCGACCGCTGCGCACGGTCAACCCTCTTCCCGGGCAGTAAGTTACAGCACATAGGCCGGATCGACATACCGCAGGTCGAAGTAAGTTTCGACGCGCCAGGACACGCCGTACGAATCCTAATCGGCGAGGCCCGTTTCCATGTCGTCTCACAGTGGACGGCCGAACCCCGGTGCCACTGCTCCCGCACCCGGCTCGCACGCCGGGCGACTGTCGGTACGGCGGCATACACTGATGCTATGGGTGATTCGATCGGAGTCCGGAGCGAGCGCGTGATGGCGGGGGATGCGGTGGCCGAGGCCCGGGAATATCGACAGATCCCCGCCGATCCACCGACCGCACCGGTCGGGCATCCCGAACTGAGGGTACTGCCGGAATGGCCGCTGGACACCATCGCGGTGCTGGTGACTGCGGCACCGTCGTTGCACGCCATTCCGGTCTCGTGGCCGGTCCGCGCGGGTGATCGCCGAATCCTGTTGAGCCTGCGAAGAAATCGCGGTTCGCTGCTGCGGCTGCGCAGCAATGCCGAGGTGGCGCTGACCATCATCGGCGGTGGCGACGTGGCGCTGTGCGCACGCGGTACCGCGCGGGTGGTGGCCGATCCGATGCCGGGGGCCGAGGATTACGCGGCCGTCGTCATCGATGTCGACGTGATCGACGACCACCGCCAGGGAGCCTTCCTCGTCGAGGCGGGCATCCAGCGCACCGTGGTCGACGAGACCGAACTCGCCTATCTCGAATCCCGGGTCGCGACACTGCGTGAGATGGCCCGCGAACTCGATTGATCCGCCGCCGACGCGATCGGCGAATCGGCCCGCGTGCCATCGGGCCGATTCTCGTCGAGGCACCCGCCGGGGTGTGCCGGATCAGCGCAGTCGGGTGCGGCGCATGAAACGGAGCGTGGCCAGGGTGATCCGGAGCTGGCGGTCGTAGGGCTGACCCGACCGCGCGGCGAGCACCTGACGTTTCTGCACGCCGACGTTGATCGAATCGGTGTATTTCAGCAACCCGCTGTCACCGTGGCGTGATCCGACACCGGATTGCTTCACCCCGCCGGACGGGCTGCCCTTGGACGCGTAGCTGGTGACGAAACCGTCGTTGATATTGATGCTGCCCGCCTGCAACTGCCCGGCGATGCGCCCGGCCCGCGACAGGTCGCGGCTCCAGACACTGGCGTTGAGCCCGTATTCGGTGTCGTTGGCCAGCCGGATCGCTTCCTGTTCGTCGGTGAACGGGTAGACGCTCACCACCGGCCCGAAGGTCTCCAGCGTCGCGTGCGCCATATCGGGGGTGACGTCGGTGAGGACCGTGGCCTCGTAGAAGGCGGGGCCGATATCGGGGCGGGCCTGACCGCCGACCAGTACCGTCGCGCCTTTGTCCCGCGCGTCGTCGACGTGGGCCGCGACCCGCGCCAGATGCTGCGGGGAGACCAGCGATCCGAATTCGGGTGTGTAGTCGTAGGCCGCGCCCATGGTGGCGTTCAGATCGGTCGCCGCCCGGACCAATCGGCGCAGGAATTCGTCGTGAACGCTCTCGTGTACGTAGATGCGCTCGATATGCATACAGGCCTGGCCTGAATTCGCGAAGACGCCGAATACCGCGCCGGGTATCACCTCGTCGAGGTTCGCGTCCGGGAGCACGATCATCGGATTCTTGCCGCCGAGTTCGAGGCTGCATCCGATGAGATTGCGGCCCGCGCTCTCCCCCACCACGCGCCCGGTGGCGGTCGATCCGGTGAACATGACGAAATCGGCGTTGTCGATCAGCGTCGGGCCGATGTCGGGTCCCTCGCCGCAGACCACCTGGAACAGTCCCTCCGGCAGCCCCGCCTTCCGCAGCAGTTCCACACCGAACAGGGCGCACAGCGCGGTCTTGTTGTCCGGCTTGAGCACGACGCCGTTGCCCGCGATGAGCGCGGGCACCGAATCCGACAGGGCGATGGCGAACGGGAAGTTCCACGGCGCGATGACCGCGACGACGCCTTTCGGGCGATGTTCCTCGGTCGAGGTGGTGAACAGCGGCACCGGGCCGCCGCGGCGCGTGGAACGCAGGACCCGGCGCGCGGTCTTGAGGTAGTGGCTGATGACCATGGGGACGTCACAGGATTCCTCGACCGCCATGCGCCTGGTCTTTCCACAGCCGATCTGGATCAGATCGGCGACGGTCTCGCATTCGCGCACCAGCAGTTCGTGCGCGCGTTCGAAGACCGCCAGCCTGCGCTTCAGCGGCCAGGAGGCCCATTCCCGCTGTGCCGCACGGGCTTTCTCGTAGGCGGCGAGAACGTCGTCGGGTCGTGACTGCGGCAGCGGGCCGACCGTCGCGCCGGTGTACACCTCGATCATGTCGTAGGCGGGGAGGGCGTCGGCGCTGTCGGCCGGGGTGGCGGTGACCAGCGCGGTCAGCCCGGCGATCAGTTCCGGGGTGATCCGGGCGGGCAGCGTCGCCACGGGACCGGGTCGGGTTTCGGTTGTACTCATCGACTCTCTCCATTGGGGCTCGGCATCCGGGATGCGGGGTCGGCCGCGCAAATGAAATTAGAACACGTTCTCGGTTCGTGCCTACCGAGAATCCGAGCGTCAGCCGTTTTCGTCGGCCGCGATCGACAGTGCCTGCGTCGGGCAGTAGCGCACGGCGCGCTCGACATCGGCGCGCAGGCTCTCCCCCGGCGACGGATCGAGGATGTCGACGGTGCCGCGTTTGGGCACGGAGAACACCTCCGGCGCCTCGTCCTGACAGACGGCGTGCCCCTGGCACAGATCGGGGTCGACGTGGATTCTCACTCCTTCGCCTCCTCCTTCGGACGCAGCGGCGCTTCGGGCTGCACCTCGACGAGCACCAGGTGCGCCCCGCGCGGGGTACTCACCACCGCGGCCACCGCGGCGGCCAGATCACTCGCGCGCAGCATGTACGGATGCCGGGCGAATCCCCAGTCCTTCCAGTCCTGCAACATCGGCCCGACGACCTCGGGGGTGGAGGTCATCCCCATGCCGGTCAGCGTCGGCCCCGGCCGGACAAGTGAGGCGCGCACACCGGTGCCTTCCAGTTCCATACGCAACTGTCCGGCCATCGCCTCCAGCCCCGCCTTGGCTGCGCTGTACGCGGCGGTGCGCGGGCGCGGCTGGTCGGCGCAATCGGAGCTGATCAGCACGAAATCACCGCGCCTGCGCTCGATCATGCCCGGCAGCACCCGGTGCGCCAGACGCTGCGCGCCCGCAAGATGCACACCGATCTGGTCGACGAATCGCGCCGGATCCATCTCGTGCACCAGCCCGAATTCGATATCCCCCGCGCCGGAGACGAGGATCTCGACCGGACCCAGTTCCTTCTCGGTCGCGGTCACGAAATCGTCGACGGAACCGGTTTCGGAGACGTCGAGCGGATACACGAAGGCGGTGCCCCCGTCGGCCCGGATCCGCGCGGCCAGTTCCTCGCATTTGTCGACCCGGCGCGCGCCGAGCGCGACCGGATGCCCGAGTTCGGCCAGCGTGATCGCGGTCGCGGCGCCGATACCGGAGGACGCGCCCGCCACCATGACGGTCCTGCGTTCGGGATGGGGTTCGAAACGTGGCATCAGCCTGCCTCCACAACGATCGGTAATTTGGCGAATCCGCGGACGCTGGTGGAATGCACCCGCTCGATGCCCGCTGTTTCTACCTCGTAGCGCCGGACCCGTGCGGCGAATTCACCCAGGGCGATATTCGCTTCCAGGCGGGCGAGATGGGCGCCGAGGCAGAAGTGGACACCGGCGCCGAAACTCGTCAGCGCGGCTTTACCCGGACGGCCGATCCGGTAACTGTCGGCGTCGTCGAAGGCCTCGGTATCGCGATTGGCCGATCCGATGAGCAGCAGGACCTTGGAATTCGCCGGAATGGTGCCGTACGGGTATTCGATATCGACGGTCGCGGTGCGCGCGAGGATCTGGCTGGACGCGTCGTAGCGCAGGGTCTCCTCGACCCAGTCCGAGACCAGGTCCCGGTCGGCCGTCACCTCCGCGTACTCCCCCGGATTCAGTCCGGCCCAGTACAGGGCGTTGCCGAGGAGTTTGGTCGTGGTCTCGTTCCCCGCGACGACCATGAGGAACAGGAAGCCGATGATCTCCTCGTCGGTCAGCCTGTCGCCGCTCATCTCCGCGTCAAGCAGCGCCGAGGTCAGGTCGTCGGCGGGTTTCCTGCGCCGGTCGGCGACCAGTTCGGTGTAGTAGGTGATCAGGGTGATGGAGGCGTGCGCGGCGGCCATGGGCACATCGAGTACCCCGTCGTCCCGATGCACCACCAGATCGGCGAGTCGGCGGATCTCGGCCCGGTCTGCGACCGGCACGCCCATCAGTTCGGAGATCACATCCATCGGCAGTTTGCCCGCGACCTCGTCGATCCAGTCGAAACGGCGTTCGGCCAGCGCCGGTTCCAGATACGAGACGGTCAGATCCCTGATGCTGTCTTCCATCGCCGCCACGCGCTTGGGGGTGAACCCCTTGAAGACGAGTTTGCGCATCCGGACGTGACGCGGGTCGTCCATGGCGAGGAAGGACATCACCTTGTGCGCGTGCGGCCCCCACGCGGCCGGGTCGAGCGAGACGCCGTTGGCGCTGGAGAGCCGATGATGGTCGCGGAATCCGGCGGTGACGTCGGCGTGCCTCGACAGCGCGTAGAAACCGATATCGGCGTTGTGATAGAGCGGCGCTTCGGTGCGAAGCCGCTGATACGTGGGGTACGGGTCGTCGTGGAAGCGGTAGTCGTACGGATCGAAGGTCAGCGGCTCCAACGACGCGGCGGTCATCGTGCACCTCCGAAAATCGAGTACGCGTTCGCTACGCAGCGACGCTCCGCCGAGCCACTGGGAGACACATAGCTGGACATGTGTCTGGACACTACCAGCGCAATCGGTCCGAGACAATGCTCGCTTTTGCTGATGCTCGAACCCGGCGATCTACCGGCGCGAACCCGGACGATCGGCAACTGTTCCATATCGGATCCACCCGACCGCGACGGGACATTCTGAAACCTGTTCTTGCGCCATCCGACGCGACGAGCCTATATTTCCGTACACGTGTCCAGACAGCTCAGGAGTCCCGCATGACCCGTTTCACGGGAAGATCCGCCGTCGTCGCCGACGCGGCACCGACCGGCGGCGCGGCAAACGCGCCCGCGTGGTCCGACAACACTTGCTCGGGTACCGGGCAGATCTCCGACGGCAGGCAGGAGTCGCGGGCATGACCGATCGCGTGGGTTTCATCGGGTTGGGCAATATGGGCGCGCCCATGGCGAAACGGCTGCTGGACCGGCCGGGCGGGCTCACCGTCTGCGATATGCGTCCCGAAGTCGTCGTCACCTACACCGACGCCGGGGCGAACGCGGCCGAGACACCGGCGGCCGTGGCCGAACAGTCCGAGGTCATCAGCATCGCGGTGGTCGACGACGCGCAGGTGCGCGGTGTCGTCGACGGACCCGACGGCATTCTGCGGACCGCGAAACCGGGTTCGGTGATCGCCGTGCATTCCACCATCAGCGACGCCACCGCCGAGGAACTCGCCGGAATCTGCGCCTCGCACGACGTCGAATTCGTGGACGCGCCGGTCAGCGGCGGTGCGCCCGGCGCCAATCGCGGCGTGCTCGCCGTGATGGTCGGCGGCACCGAAACCGCCTTCCAGCGGGTGCGCGAGCCGTTCGGCGCGTTCGCCGACCTGATCGTGCACGCGGGTCCGGTCGGCGCGGGCACACGTATGAAGTTGGCGCGCAACCTGCTTCACTTCGCGGCCTTCACCGCCGCGACCGAGGCGCAGCGCCTGGCCGAGGCGGCCGGTCTCGACATCGCCGCACTCGGCAAGGTGGTACGCCACTCCGACGCGGTGACCGGTGGCGCGGGAGCCATCATGCTGCGCGACACCACGGCCGCGATCGAGGAGGGCGATTTCTGGCTGCCGATCCTCAGTCACGCCCGCGACCTCGGAGAGAAGGATCTGTCGCTGGCGATGGAACTCGGCGAACGCCTCGGTGTCGCGCTGCCCTTCGCCGAACTCGCGATCGACGGCCTCGGAATCGGCCTGGGCGTCGGCACCGGCCCGATCGCCACCAAGAAGCGCTCCGGCGGATCGCCCGCGTGAGCGACATGGCCGCACAGACCGAAACAACCGAGAAGTAAGGACTCCCGACAGATGGCCGACACCTCCCTTCGCCCGCTGCCCGCCGCCGAGGTCACCGACTGGACGCATACCGCCGACGTCGTCATCGCCGGATACGGCATCGCGGGCGTGTGCGCCGCGATCGAGGCCGCTCGCGCGGGCGCGAGTGTGCTGATCCTGGAACGCACCGGCGGCTGGGGCGGCGCGGCCGCGATGGCGGGCGGGTTCATCTACCTCGGCGGCGGTACCCCGTTGCAGCAGGCCCTCGGCTTCGAGGACACCACCGAGAACATGGAGAAATTCCTGCTCGCCGCGATCGGGGCGGGCGCGGACAAGGAGAAGATCGCCGACTACTGCCGCGGCAGCGTCGAGCACTACTCCTGGCTGGTGGCCAACGGGGTGCCCTTCCGCGAGGCGTTCTGGGGCGAGCCCGGCTGGGAGCCCCCGCACGACGAAGGTCTCATGTACTCCGGCGGCGAGAACGCCGCGCCGTTCAACGCCATCGCGAAACCCGCTCCGCGCGGCCATGTCCCGCAGATGGTCGACAAACGGATCGGGCAGCGCAGCGGCGGGTACATGCTGATGAAACCGCTGGCCGAAACCGCCGAATCCCTCGGCGTGCGCGCCGAATTCGACACCCGCATCCGCAGGTTGGTCGTCGACGAGGACGGCCGGGTCGTCGGTCTGCGCGCGACCCGCTTCGGGGACGAGATCACCGTGCGCGCCGAACGCGGCGTGGTGCTCGCCACCGGCAGTTTCGCCTACCAGGAGAAGATGATCGAGGGCTACGCGCCACGACTGATCGGTCGACCGGCGGCGGCCATCGAGGAACACGACGGCATCGGGATCCGGCTGGCGCAGGCCTTGGGCGCCGATCTCGCCCACATGGACGCGACCGAGGTCGCCTTCTTCGCCGATCCGCAGATGCTGGCCAGGGGCATCCTGGTCAACGGCCGCGGCCAGCGCTACGTCCCCGAGGACACCTACGGCGGCCGGATCGGGCAGCTCACGCTGATGCAGCAGGACAACCAGGCGTATCTGATCCTGGACGAGGAGTCCTACGAACAGGCACTGGCGACGGTGAGCGCCACCCCGTTCTTCCGGCAACCGCCGAAATGGGCGGCCGAGACGGTCGCCGAATTGGAGGCGGATATGGGTCTGCCGACGCTGGCGCTGCAATCCACGGTGGAGTGCTACAACCGCCACGCCGCCGAGGGCTCGGATCCGCTGCTGGGAAAGAAGCCGGAATGGGTGCGCCCGCTGCGTGGTTCGCTGGCGGCCTTCGATCTGCGCGGTTTCACCGCGGGGTTCACCCTGGGCGGACTTCGCACCGATCTGGATTCCCGGGTCCTGCACGTGGCGGGCGATCCCATTCCCGGCCTGTTCGCCGCGGGACGGTGCACGTCGGGGATCGCGACCGGCGGCTATGTCAGCGGCGCGTCACTCGGCGACGGTAGTTTCTACGGACGGCGTGCGGGCATCGCGGCCGCGAAGAGCTGACCAGGTAGTATCCAGACATATGTCCGAGCCCGAGTCCATCATCCGCGAGGCGACCCGTCGTCGCCTCACCGGCAAACAAGCCGATACCGTCGACAAACTCACCAAGGCGGCGGTGGAGGTGCTGGCCCGCGAGGGGTTCGCGGGCATGACGATTCGTCTGGTCGCGGCCGCCGCCGGGGTGGGAACCGCGACGGCATACACCTATTTCTCCTCCAAGGAGCATCTGGTCGCCGAGATCTTCTGGCGGCGGCTGATGGCGGCGCCCTCCCCCGTCAGCGAAGATCCCGACCCGACGGTCCGGGTGGTCGCCGAACTGCGCGATATCGCGATGCTCGTCGCCGATGAACAGGAGTTGTCCGGGGCGGTCACCAGCGCCCTGCTCGGGCGCGATCCCGACGTCGAACACCTGCGTATCCGCATCGGCGCGGAGATCCGCCGACGCATCATCACCGCGCTGGGCTCCGACGCCGATCCCGACGTCGTGGAATCACTGGAACTGCTCTACGCGGGGGCGTTGGTCCGGGCGGGGATGGGGTACGGATCCTATTCCGAGATCGCCGACCGCATCGAGAAATCCGCGCTGCTGATCCTGCACTAGCACCGTCGCGGCAACTTCGGTCACGTTCGGCCGATTCGAACCCACCGCACCGCCCGATGCTCGTATGTTCTGGCGTAGGTCGGGTCGAATCGGAGTGGGGACTGTGCACCAGGGTGAGATTGTCGCGGATTACGTCATCGTCGGTTCGGGTTCGGCCGGCGCCGTGCTCGCGGATCGGCTCAGCGCCGCGCCCGGCGTCCGGGTGGTCGTCCTCGAGGCCGGTCCGCCGGACAAGAACAAATTCGCCCACATTCCGGCGGCCTTCGCCAAACTGTTCCGCTCCGAACTGGATTGGAACTATCTGACCGAACCGCAGCCGCGGTTGGACGACCGGCGGATCTATTGGCCGCGCGGGCGGATGTTCGGCGGTTCCTCCTCGATGAACGCGATGATGTGGGTGCGCGGTTTCCGCGCGGACTACGACGAATGGGCGCTGCTCGCGGGCGAGGAGTGGAATTTCGCCGCCGCCATCGACGCGTTCCGGCGTGTCGAGAACGTCGAGGACGCACAGTATCCCGACGAGGGCGCGGCCGGACCGCTCCACATCTCCAAGCAGCGCAGCCCGCGCGCGTCGACCGCCGCGTATCTGGCGGCCGCGCGGGAACTGGGTTATCCGGTGGAACCGCCGAACAGGCCGCAGCCCAACGGTTTCAGCCAGACCATGGTGACCCAGCGCGGCGGTCGCCGGTGCAGCGCCGCCGACGCGTTCCTTCGACCGGCCATGCGCCGCGACAATCTGACGGTGCTCGGCGACGCGCTCGCCACCCGCGTGCTCTTCGACGGCACCCGCGCCACCGGTGTCGAATACCGCACGGGCGGAGCGACATACACTGTCTCCGCACGACGGGAGGTGGTGCTCTGCGGCGGCGCCGTCAACACCCCGCAACTGCTGATGCTCTCGGGGATAGGCGATATCGACGAATTGGCGCGCCACGGTATCCGCCCGGTGTACAGCGCCCCGGAAGTGGGAGCGAATCTCCAGGATCACCTGGTCGCCGGAATCGGCTACGGCGTCGACGGCGATTCCCTGTTCGACGCCGAGAAACCGGGGCAGCTCCTGGACTACCTGATCCGGCACCGCGGCATGCTGACCTCCAATGTCGGCGAGGCCTACGGTTTCGTCCGCAGCGCCCCGGATCTGGACCTGCCCGATCTGGAACTGGTCTACGCGCCCGCGCCCTTCTACTACGAAGGGCTCAGGGACCCGACCGAACACGGCGTCATCCTGGCCTGCGTGCTGCTGCGTCCGCACAGTCGCGGCCGGATCGGGCTCGCGAGCGCCGACCCCACCGCGGCGCCGACGATCGACCCGCGCTACCTGTCCGACAGCGCGGGCGCCGATCACGAGGCGATGCGCGCGGGCCTGCGCGTGTGCGCGCGCCTCGCCGAAGCGCCCGCGCTGAAAGCCGTTCTCGGACCGGTCATCTACCCGCCGCGAGCACCCGCCGACATCGAGGCCACCATCGAACTCGCGATGCGCGGCTACGCGCACACCCTCTACCACCCGGCCGGTACCTGCCGAATGGGCACCGACCCGGCCAGTGTGGTCACCCCGCGTTTGGAAGTGCGTGGCGTACAGGGACTTCGCGTCGCCGACGCGTCGGTGATGCCGCTGCTGATCCGCGGTCACACCCACGCGCCGAGCGTCTTCGTCGGCTCACGCGCCGCCGATTTCCTGCTCGCCTGACCGGGTCCGGTCAGGCGTAGGCGTACAGGGCGAGCGAGCCTGCCGCGAGCGCGAGATACGGTAGCGGATAACCGATGTCGGCGTAGGCGCGCGCCCACACGATGGTGGCGACCGCGAGCACGAAATACAGCACGAGACCGATGGCGGCGGCCAATCCGAGGCTCGGGAAGGCCAGCCCGGCAAGTAATCCCAGCGCGCCGACCGCCTTGATCACGGCCAGCGGGCCGAGACTCCACAACGGCAGGCCGTAGCCGAGCATGGTCTCGCGGACACGGTCGGCGGCGACCACGTCGTATCCGGCGGCGAAGGCCGCGGCCAGCGCCGCGAGGACGGTGACGACGATATAGGCGATGGACATGACTGGATACCCTCCGGTGGTCGACAGTGTGCGATCTGCCATCGTGGGTGCGCGTGCTCGACACCCCCCGTGGCCCGAGCGCGGTCGCGCCCGTCGTATCGGAGACGGATGCCGAGAGGGAAAGGTGACCGGTGATCGAACAGGACGTGCTAGCGCGGCGTTTCGAGGCCGAACGTGACCGTCTGCGCGCCGTCGCCTACCGCCTGCTCGGTTCGGCGGCCGAGGCCGAGGACGCGGTCCAGGAGAGTTGGCTACGGCTCGCTTCCGCAGACCCCGACGCCATCGAGAACCTGAGCGCCTGGCTCACCACGGTGGTGTCCAGGATCTGTCTCGACATGCTGCGCGCCCGGGCCACGCGGCGCGAGGATCCACTGGAACGGGTCGTCGAACTCGACGATACGACCGGTGCCGATCCGGAAGCCGAAGCGGTCCTGGTGGATTCGGTCGGACGCGCGTTGCTCGTCGTCCTGGCGACGCTGGGGCCCGACGAACGGGTCGCCTTCGTCCTGCACGATATGTTCGCGATGCCCTTCGATCGGATCGGGCCGGTTGTCGGCCGCAGCGCCGCGACCGCGAAGAAACTGGCCAGCCGTGCCAGGCGCCGCGTGCACGGCCCGGCAGCGGTGGCCGATCCCAGGCGCGTCCGCGAGCGTCGGGTCGTCGAGGCGTTCCTCGCGGCTGCCCGCAGCGGCGATCTCGACGCGCTCGTCGCCGTCCTCGCGCCGGATGTGGTGCGGACCTCCGACCTCGCGGCCCTGCGCCCCGGCATGGCGGCCGAGGTGCGCGGCGCCGACGCGGTCGCCGAGGAGACCGTGGTCCTGCGGCTGCGGGCCCGGTTCGCGGTCGCCGCGTGGGTCGACGGCGCGTCGGGTGTCGTCGTCGCGCCGGGTGGGCGCCTGCTGCTGGCCCTGCGGATGACCTTCGTCGGTGATCGGATCAGCGGGTACGACGTCGTCACCGATCCGGCGAGATTGCGGACCTTGGAGGTCGCGGTGCTGCCCGAGGTGTAGGGAGTCCGGTCAGAACGCTGGGACGCGCGCGAAACCCAGCGGCGGGGTCGGGTCGGGTCCGATCCGCAGGACCGGTCGGAAATCGGGGAGGGCGGTGATCACGTCGACATTGCGGGCGGCGTAGCACCGGACCTCGGGGAGCGCGCGGGCCACTTCCGCGCGTTCGACCGGCTCGGCGTCGATGAAGGCGACGGTGTCCAGTCGTAGACCCAGTGTGCGCGCGATCCTGACGATCGACGCGGATTTACGGCCCCAGCCGATCTCGAAGGCGGCGAACCTCTCGTGCACGCCCTCGCGGTACAGCTTGCCGACCGTTTCCTCTCGATCGCCGCGGCTGGCGACCGCGTGCCAGATGCCCCGGTCGCTCAGTATCGCCATGGTGCGCAGCGCCTCGGGTCTGGGCGCGGAACTGGTCGCATCGCACACCACTCCGTCCCACAGGGTGTTGTCCAGTTCCCAGACAAGACATCTCAGAGCCGGTCGCATCGCCTGCCCCTATCGTTGGTCGTCGTCGCGTGTCCTACCGCGTCGCACCCGGTGGACGACCGCGGGAGAGGACACTGCTCCCAACAATCCAGGGCACGACGCGTGCCGAGCAAGCCCCCGGTTTCGTGGGGCCGTTCCGGCGGGCTGATATTACCGGCATAACGGGGCATTTCCGGCGTCAAATCCCGTAATAGCCCCGGACCAGGCGTTCGTACATCCGTCCGGACACCAGTCGCCTTGTCCAGAAGGAGAGCCGAACGTCGTTGCCGCACAGATAGGTCTGGCGCGGTCTCGCGGCGGACAGGATCTCCTGCACTTTTCTGGCAACCGCGTCGGCCTGCTGTCCCTGCGCGAGGTATTCGCTCACCCTCGTCAGCACCGCGCCGCGATCCGCGTCGTACTCGGCGATGGGCCGGGTGACCCGCACCGACGCATCGATGATCGGGGTGACCGTCCACCCCGGGGCCAGTACCGAGACCTGGACGCCGAACTGTGAAACCTCCATCCGCAGCGCCTCGCCGAGACGCTCGACCGCGGCTTTGGTCGCCGAGTACCAGCCGCCGTAGGGCTCGGCGATCGCTCCCGCGCCCGAACTCACGACAACCACTCGGCCCGAGCCCTGAGCGCGCATGGTCGGCATGGCGGCCCGCACCACGCGGTGGGTGCCGAGGACATTGGTGTCGAACAGGTCGGCGGCCTCGTCCGGCCCGGTCTCCTCGACCGAACCGACGACGCCGTACGCCGCGAAGGTGACCACCGCGTCGATGCGCCCGTGCCGGTCGAGTACCGACCGCACCCAGGCGTCGACGGCCTCGGTATCCCTGACGTCGACGGTGGCGTGACCGTCGCCGTCGAGGCGATCGCACGCCTCGACCGTGTAGCCCAGGCCCGCCAGATATTTCGCGGTCGCCGCGCCCATTCCGTTGGCCGCGCCGGTGACCAGCACGACGCTCACGCCGCGCACACCTTCAGTACCCGCGGCAGCACTTCCAGGCGGGCCGATTCGACGACGGTGATCTCGCCATCCAATTCCAACGGGGCGGGACGGTCGGGACGCAGTTCGACTGCGGTGTCACGATGGCAGATCGCCGCCGACGACGTGCTGAACTTGCCGCGGTAGAGCCCCGCGATGAGGGCGAGGATGCGCGCTCGTCCCACGGCGTCCCAGATATTCACGTCGAAGTGGCCGTCGGCACGGGTCACCGGGGTGTCGTAGTACATGCCGCCCGCGAAATGCACGCTCTTGATCACCCCGATATTCGTGATCGGCGTCCGGTGTTCCCAATCGGTGCCGCGGATCTCGACGCGAAGCGGCGTGTGCGTGGCGATATTGGCCAGCGCGGTCGCGACGATGGCGGCCTCCACATTCCTGGACTTCAGCCAACCGACGAGACCGCTCGCGTGGTTGAACGAGTCGTTACCCGCGGCGACCAGGCCCATGCTGGCGTTGAGCAGGAAGTACCGCACCGCGCGTGTGCCGTCGGGCAGCAGCATGCTCACCTTGCCCACATCCACCCGTTCCGCGCGGTCCGCGTCGACGCGCACCGCCACGTCGGCGATCATCGCCTCGGGGCGGACCGGTTTGTGGAAGTCGTTGGAGCTGCCGAGCCCGACCGCGCCGAGTGCGATCTCCTCGGCGCCGCGACGCGGTCGATCGGTTTCCGGATCCATGACGGCGTTGAGCACCAGGTTCACCATGCCGTCGCCGCCCGCCGCGACGATCGGTCCCGGCGCGCGGTCCGCGCGGTTGTCGATATGCGCTCGGACCAGTTTCGTCGCCTGTTCGGCGTCGGCGGGCAGTTCCACGGTCAGCGCCGGATACCGCTGCCGCAGTAGCTGTTCCACCGGTTCCCAGCGCCGCAGCGCGGTACCGGCGTTGGATTGTGGATTCAGGACGACGAGCATGACCTCTCCTCGATACCCAGCCATTCGCGCAGCCGGGGCCAATTGCCCGTGGAAACCAGTCCGGTCCGCGAACATTCCGGGGGCACGGCGCTTTTCGCCGCACCGATCAGGAAGACCGGGATGCCCGCGCGGGCCGCAGGGGCATCGTTGGCGGCGTCGTTGCCGATCATCACGCACTGCCGCGGCTCGACGGCCAAGCGCTCGAGCAGTTCGTGGTAGAACTCGACCCTCGGCTTCGACCGCCGCATGGTCTCACCGCTGGTGATGAAGTCGAAATCGGCCGGATCGTATCCGCCCCAGCCCAATCGGGTGGTCGCCGAGGCCAGCGGCCAGAGCGGATTGGTCGCGACCACCTGCGCGACCCCCGTGGCGCGCAGGTCCGCGACCGTCGCGACGGCGGCGGGAAGCGGCGGGAAACACGCCCGCAGCCGGGCGAAATCCACCTCGGTCAACCGGCCGAGCCGCAGTCGGGCGATCTCGGCCGGGACGCCGAGTCCGCGCGCCAGCAATTCGACCATGAGATCGGTGTTGGTGTGCTCGGTGTCGTTGCCGCGCACCTGCCTCATGATGCCGGGCAGGATCCGCAGGAACCGGTGCGGCGGTATCAGATCGCGGAACGACAGTGCCGCGGTCAGCGGCATCACCGTCGTGAAGGTGCGTTTGCGCAGTCCGACGAGGGTGCCGTCCAGATCCCACAGAACCGTGCGCGGGTGCTGCCCCGCCGCGCCGGTCATTCCTGGCTGTCCAGCACGGCTTGCAGGTCGGCGCGGGTCAGGCCGAGTTCGGCCGCGTACTCCTCGATCCCGGGACGCACCGCCTGTCCGCGACCGCTCACCCTGCGCGTCGCCTCGGCTCCGTAGGCGGCGCCGAGATCGACGACCGTCTTGGCCAGAGCAGCGGGAAACAGCCAGCGGCCGAGGTCGCGCTGGAACACCCTGGTCAGTCGATACGGCGCCGAAACCCTCGCGCCGACAACCGAGAGCGGACTCGGCGCGCGCAGCGAACTCATCCGCGCCGCCTCGTCGCCGGGCACCACCAGCAGATCCTTCCAGAGCCGGGCGAAACTCTCGCGCTTCTCGTGCGCGAGCGCGGTCATGTTGAATTCGGTGTACGCCTTCTCGATACGGGAGGTGTGGGTGGAGCGGCTGCGCAGCAGGGCGGAGATGTCGGCGGTCTTGCGCGCGGTGTCGTAGCGGGTGAAGCGGGTGATACGCGGCCGCAACTCGGTGAGCAGGCGGGCGAAATCCGGTGACGGCACCAGCCGGTGCGACAGCGACAACGCGTGGTACATCAGGCTTTCGGTCCCCGCCCGGATGATCTCACGCTCGAGCAGGCCGTAGTCCAGATCGGTCGCGTGACGTGCGAGGTTCCAGATGTCGCCGAGTTCGCGCACCCCGGTCTTGTAGTAGGGCAGGTGGATGCCCAGGTGATGCAGATTGTCCTCGTCGGCCATCGCCCAGGCGGGCACGCCGTAGAAATCTATGCGCCGCACCCGATCCCAGATAGCGGCGTAGTCGATGGTGTACGGGGTCAGCGGGGTGATCAGGCCCCAGTGCGTGCCGACGACGAGCGCGCCGTCGCGCGAGACGAACGACGGCAGATGATGCGACCGTTCCGCACGCACCTTGGGCGCCTTGCCCAGCAACTCCGACGTGGCGAAAAGCCCGAATTCCCGGTAGATCTCGATCGCGGTCTCGACCTGATCCAGTTCGATCAGGATGTCGAGGTCGTTCATCCGCTTGTAGCGCGGATCGTGATAGATCTCGGCGGAGAACAGCATCCCCTTGAGGACGACGCAGCGCACCCCGCGTTCGTCGAAGCGCCGCAGCAGTTCCAGTGCGCCCGCCAGTCTGCGGTCGTTCACGGCGCCGATATGGTCTGTCACGGTACGGAATTCGGTGGCGACCGGTTCCGGCACGAGCCCGAACAGCTCCTCGGTCTCCAGTCGGCGCTGCACCAGCGGCACCGTCGCGTTGAGGCGGGCCAGCGCGAGGAATTCGGGCCAGTCCGTGACCTCGTGCGCCAGTTTCGCGAGTTCGACCCGTTCGTCGGCACTCGGGGCGGCGAGGGCCGCGAGGACCAGCAGCCGTTCGGCCGCCGAACCACCCGTCGCGATCTCGGTCATGCGTCGCCCTCCTGTTCTGGATGGAATCCGAAGTTCCGCGCGACGGCGGCGATCTGCTCGAGCGCGAAATCGAGTTGGTCACGGGTGAGCGTGGCCATCATGGAGATCCGCAGTCGCTGTTGTTCGCGGGGCACCGCAGGAAATTCGACGCCGTTGACGAAGACGCCCGCCCGGTGCAGGGCCGCCACCACCTCGGCGACCGCGAGTCGCTGCGGCACCAGGATCGGGATGATGGCCGTCTGCGGGTCGACAGCGAAGCCCATGCGGCGCAGTTCGCGCACGAAATAGTCGGTGTTGTCGTGCAATCGGCGAATCCGCTCGGGGTGCTCGTCGATGAAATCGATCGACGCCAGCACCGAGGCGACCACCGCCGGTGACAGCGACGCCGAGAACATGTAGGACCGGGCGAAGAAGCGCAGGGTGTCGACCAGATCGCGCGATCCGGCCACGAATCCGCCGGTGGTCGCGAACACCTTGGAGAAGGTGCCCATGTACAACTCGACCGCGCCGTCCGGCATGCCGAAATGTTCGGCGGTGCCGTGTCCCCGCGCGCCGAGCACCCCGGTGCCGTGCGCGTCGTCGATCGCCAGCCAGGCGCCGAACGAATCACACAGCGCGCGGATCTGCGGCAGTGCCGCGATATCGCCGTCCATCGAGTACACGCCTTCGACCGCGACGACGATATTCGCACCGGGATTGCGCCAGCGCACCTGCATCAGCCGGTGGCGCAGGTGGCCCATATCGTTGTGCTCGAACGCCATCGAGCGGACCCGGCCCAGTTGGATGCCGTCGTAGAGGCTCGCGTGGCTCTGCTCGTCGTAGAGCAAGATGTCGCCGTTGCGCAGCAGCCCGGTCACCCAGCCGACATTGGCGGCATAGCCGGAGGAGAAGACCAGGGCCGCTTCACATCCCTTGGTCTCGGCGAGGCGCTCCTCGAGTCGCCGGTGCAGCGAAGTCGTGCCGTTGAGCAGCGGCGGCCCGCCGCAGCCGATACCGAATTCGCGGGTCGCCGCGACGGCCGCCTCGATGATCTCCGGCTCGTTGCCCAGGCCGAGATAGTTGTTGGAGCCGAGCATGATCAGCTCGCGGATCTCGCTGCCGTCGGGATCGCGGACCCGCACCACGGGACCTGCGGGGCCGGTGATCTCGCGCAGCACGAATCCGGTGCCCCTGGCATTGGTGACATAGGGCCGGAAATCATCGAAACGCTGCTCGAAGGTGTGCGCCCCACCGTCGAGATAGTGTTCCAGACTGAAGTTCTCGCCGTGCCCCGCCGCGGGCGGGGATACCGGTGATGCGGTCATGATGGGTCCTCGTCCAGGATCGTCGCGGTGCCTGCGCGGCCGTCGAGTGCCAGCCGGTCACCGGTGGCGACCAATCGGGTGACGCCGGGAACGCCGACGACGGTGGGAATTCCGAGTTCGCGCCCGATGATCGCGGTATGGGAGAGCACGCTGCCCCGTTCACTGATCAGGCCACCGGCCGCGACCATCAGGAACACCCAACCGGGGTCGGTGGTGGAGGCGACCAGGATCTGTCCGTCGATCTCCACGTCGGGATCGGGTGTGCCCAGGACCAGCGCGGCGGCCTCGACCCGTCCCGGCGCGCAACCGATGCCGCGCAGAACCTTCTGCGAGGTGTCGGCGTCGGTCGGGGGCGCTTCCAGGGCCGGATCGTTGATCTCGGTCGCGGCGATCCCGGTGGTGACGATGCGCGACGGCATCGCCACGGCCCGCCATCGTTCATGGTCACCGTGGCGGGTCCGCACCGTCCTGGCGACGTCGGTGTCGACGGCGGTACCCCTGGTCAGCGCGGCGATCTCCTCGTAGGTCAGCCAGAAGATGTCGCGTGGCCGCTCCAGCAGCCCGGCATCGTGGAATTGCGTGCCGAATTCCCGGAACACCCGTTTGATCAGGCCGAAGGAACGGCTGCGTCCGAGTCTCATGTTCTCGCGCTGCTTGACATGTTCGCGGGCCCGGCCCAGCGCGAAACGGAACGCGAGCCGTTCGACGGCGCTGCCGCCCCGGAACAGAGCCGCCGCCGTGGCCTCGGCCGCACGCCGGATCGCCTTCTCGCGCGCGGCCATGTCATCGATGTTCTGACCGCCGCGCAGGTAGTTGCGCAGCATCGGCACGAGCTGTTGCGGGTGTTCGCCCAGCGGATCGGTCTCGAGTTTCAGTTCGTCGACGGTGCGGTCGCCGAACAGCGCGATGTGACGCAGATAGGCGGCCTGGAAGGCGCCGAATTCGTTCTGTGCCAGTGTCTTCCAGACGGCGTGTGCGTCCAGCGGGCCCTCGAAGAGTTCGCGCAGCTCCGCGTCGGCCCTGATGGTCGCGGTCAGCTCCAGTGCCGAACGGACCGGGTCCACGCTGTCGACGCCTTCCTCGCCGCAGAACAATTCGTTGCGCAACGTGATGGCCTCGGATTCGTCGAGACCCTTGCGCTCGAGCAGTTGCCCGACGACGTGGAAGAGTTGCTGGGCGAGGAAATCGTTGAAGATCTGCACCGAATAGGCGGGTACCAGTTCGTTCAGGCACCGCTCGGTCCATTGCAGCAACGCTTCGGGATCGCGTTCGCGCGCGGGCGTCTCCGGCGCGAGACGATGGTCGAGATCGGCGGTGAAGGCGGCCAGTTCGGTGAAGAAGGCCCGCAGTCGGCGCGGCAGCCGCAGCCAGCCGAAGGCGATGATCGCGATGACCCGCACCCGCAGCGCGTACATCCGCAATCGCGCGAATCCGCGTTCGGGAGCGGCGGGACGCCGGTAGCGGTTCTCGATATTGAGCGCGGCCTCCCACCCTTCGATCGCGAATTCCATGCCGGGGATCTGGAGGAAGAGCCGATACCAGTTGCTGATGTTGTAGTAGATCCGCCCGTGCGCGGTGCCGACCAGATACGGGTAGAGATCGGCGGCGTTGCGGTCCACGATCTCGGCGGTCGCGCCGAAGTCCCGGTGGCAGGCGCGGAACACCTGTTCGTAGGCCGCGCGCAGAATCGAGAAGGTCAGCGGGCTCGACAGTCCCGGATACGATTCGGCGACATTGACGTTGTCGAAGATGGTCTCGCGCGCGCCGGTCGCGGTGACCGGACGCGCCTGCAACAGGAACAGCGTGCCGTCGACATCGTAGGCCCATTCGATATCCTGTGGGGCGCCGAACGTTTCGGCGAGCCGCGCCGCGGTGCGCGCCAATTCGGTCACCTGCGCGTCGGTCAGCGCGGGCGCGGTGTCACCGCCCTCGATCGCGGCCACCACGGTGCCCTTCTCACCGTCGGCGACGACGCGGTTGCGTTTGTCGGCGACACTTCTGGACACGATGGCGCCCGAGGCGTTGTCGAGGAAGTAGGTATCGCATTCGACCGTGCCCGCGACCACGCCCTCGCCGAGACCGAGTGCCGCCGAGACCACGGATTCGGCGGGGTCGCCGGTCTGCGGATTACAGCTGAACGCCACGCCCGCGACGGCGCTGTCGACCAGCACCTGCACCAGCACGGCGCAGTCGACGCCGCCGTTGTCGAGCCCGCGGTGGGCCCGATAGAACAGCGACCGTTCCGAGTACGCCGACGCGAGGACACCGAGCAGGGCCCGGGTCACGTCGTCGGGCGCGACGTTGAGGAAGGTGTCGAGCTGTCCGGCGAAGGAGTCGGTGGCCGAATCCTCACCGCTGACCGAGGATCGCACCGCGAGCCGTACCGGCCCGTCGGCCAATTCGGCGAGCGCGGAATCGAGTCCGGCGGACACCGATTCCGGCAGCGACCGATCGAGGATCAAGGTGCGGATATCGGCGGACACCGAACGCAGTGACGCGGAATCGGTGTGGTCGAGGGTCGTCAGGATTTCGGCGACGGCGTCGGCCACCGGGGCCAGGATTTCCGCGCACGCTCGCGTCGGCACCACCACGAACGGCGGGACACGGTACCCGGCGGCGAGCAGCCTGCCCAGGTTCGCGGCCTTGGCGCCGAATCGCGCGGTGTCCTCCGGTGTCCCGGATTCGGCCAGTACCGAGGCGGGCACCACGGTGCCGGTATCTGTCGGATTCATAGAGTTCTGCCTCTTCATCGCGCGGCCTCGGCCAAGGTGTCCTCGGCGGGGGCCGCGTGCTGTCGGCGGGTGAGCCGGACCAGCACCGGATCGGGGGTATTGGAGATCTCGGGGTTCTCACGCACCCGCAGGCCGTTCACCAGTTCGATGTCGTAGCGCGACAACAACATCGCGAGGCCGACCCGCACCTCCACCAGGGCCATGTGCTGACCGACGCACAGGTGCGCGCCCCAGCCGAAGGGGAAGTAGCGGAACGGCGGACGCGCGCGGGCGCGTTCCCTGGTGAAACGCTCGGGATCGAAGGTGAGCGGCGATTGCCAGAAATCGGGGAATCGGTGGTTCACGAAGGGACTGATCACCACGATCGCCCCCGGTTCCAGATCGAAGGTGTCGAAACTGTCGGCTTCGATCGCGGTGCGGCTGAACGCCCACGCCGGCGGGTGCAGGCGCATGGCCTCGTCGATGGAGCGCCCGGTCGATTCGAGTGCGGGCAGCGCGTTCTCGATCGCGGTCACGCTCAGGGTCGTGTCGATCTCGTCGCGCACCCGCGCCAGCACCGCGGGATTGCGGCACAGCTCGTAGACCGTCCACGCCAGCGCGCCGCCGGTGGTCTCGTGCCCGGCCAGCAGGAAGGTCAGGACCTCGTGGCGCAGTTGTTCGTCGTCCATGGCGTGACCGGCGTCGTCGCGGGCGGCCAGCAACCTGGCGAGCAGCGAATGCGCCTGTTCCCCCGCGGTATCGCGATTGCCCGCGATGACGTCGTCGACCACCCGGTGCAGGCGCGCGAGTACGCCACGGAATCGGCGGTTCGCCGGCGTGGGCAGGCCGGGCGGCAGCTGGATCGGCGCGGCCATGTGGCGCATCACCCAGTCCACCCCGTCGCGGACGTCGTCCTCGATCTGGGGCAGGATGCCGTCGATATCGGCGCCCATCACCGCGCGGCACACCACGTCGGCCGCGAATCCCATGACCTCGGGCACCAGATCGAACGGCGCGCCTTCGGCGGCGCGGGCGTCGAGTCGTTCGAGCATGCGCTGCCCGCACGCGACCATGAGCGGGATCTCGGTGTCGACGTGCCTGCGCCCGAACGCCGGTTTGATCAGCGCGCGTTGACGTTTCCACAGTTCGCCGCCGCTGGTCAGCAGACCGGGCCCGAGCAGGTGATTCAGGCTCTGGTAGCTGATGCCCTTGCGGTACTTGGCCGCGCCGGTGACGAGCACCTGGTTGATGTGGTCGGGTTCGACGAGCAGGTGCACGTGCTGGTTGGCCAGCCGCAACCGCACGCTGCCCCGGTGGGCGACGGCCTGTTCGTAGAACAGTGTCAACGGGTCGGACCGGTAGGCGGGGTAGAAACCCAGCGGATTCCGGGACGAGGGACCCGTCAGTGTTCTCGGGCGTGCCCCGCTCATCCGGCTCCCCCGGCTCCGACCGGTTCGGGCGCGCCGCGCTCGACGAACAGCGCGCGGGCCTGGGCCCGCTGCACCTTGCCGCTGGTCGTCTTGGGAATGCCGCGCGGCGGTACCACCACCACGTCGGCGGCCAGTATTCCCGTGCGCTTGCTGACCGCGACCCGGACCGCGCGCCGCAACTCGTCGTATGCGGCCGGGTCGACGGCCGATTCCACGATCAGGTACAGGTCCTCGGACAATCCTTCGGCGTCGGCGTATCCGACCGCCGCGGCTCCGCCGGGCCGCACACCCGGCACCTCCTCGGCGGCGATCTCGAAATCGGTGGGCAGGTAGTTCGCGCCCCGGATGATGATCAGATCCTTCTGCCTGCCGGTGATGCGCAACCGGCCCGCGCGCAGATACCCGATATCGCCGGTGTCCCACCAGTCCTGGGCGCGCGACGACGCGGTCGCCTCCGGCAGCCGGAAGTAGCCCACCGTGGTCGACGGACCGCGGAACTGGATGCGTCCGACCACATCCTCGATGACCGGCAGGTTGTCGGCGTCGACGATCCGCACCTCGGTGCCCAGTACCGGCTCGCCGCAATCGACGATCTGCATGGCGTCGGGATCATCGACGTCGACGTCGACGACCAGCCCGTCCGCGGTGAGCGCGCGCCGCGAGATCGAGTCGAACGCGACCGGTGCGTGCGGACGGGAAACCGTTACGGCCAGTGACGCTTCCGCCATGCCGTAGCAGGGCACGAGTGCGTCTTCCGGCAGTCCCCACGCCTTGAAACGATCGATGAAGCGCTGCACCGTGGGGGCGTGGATCGGCTCGGCACCGCAGAACAGGAAGCGCCAACTCGACAGGTCGACCCCGGCCATCTCCTCGTCGGTGACCCTGGCCGCGGCATATCCGTAGGCGAAATTCGGTGCGGCGGTGAATGTCCCGCGATACCGGCCGACCGCGCGCAGCCAGTCGCCCGGTTTGCGCAGGAATCGGCTCGGCGGCATCACCACCGCGTCGTTGGCGGTGAAGACCGGGGTGAGGAATCCCCCGATCAGCCCCATGTCGTGGTGCAGGGGCAGCCAGCCGACCCAGGTGTCGCCGATATCCATCGACGCGGCCACCGCGATCTGCTCGCAGTTGGCGGCCAGATTGGCGTGGGTGATCTGCACGCCCTTCGGGGTGCCGGTGGATCCGGACGTCGACTGGATGAAGGCGATCTCGTCGGGTTCGGGCATTCGGGGGGCGAGGGCGGGCGCCGTCGGCGAGACGGCCGATCCGTGCAACGACGCGCTGTCGATCGCGGTGAGGTCGGCGCCGAGTCCGGCCGCTTCGAGCACACCCGCCGACGCGATCACCGCTCTCGGCTCCAGGTAGGCGGCCAATCTGCGGAATTTGTCGTAGAACAGGTCCGACGAACCGAATCCGCCCGGGGTGGCGACGGCGGTCGGCACGGCGCCGAGTACCAGCGCACCGAAGAACGCGGTCACGAATTCCGGTGAGGTGGGCAGGCACAGCATCACCCGGTCACCCGGGCGCACCCCGGCGCTCGCCAATGCCGCGGCCGACCGGCAGGCCGCCACCGCGAGATCGTCGTGGCGCCAACGGATATCATCGGCCGCGCTGTCGCCGACCCGCTCGGGGGCGAAGATCGTCGACGGTGCCTGTGCACCTCGTTCGGCATTCGCGAACAGCGCGTGCACGATGCTCGGATGCCGGGGACGCAGGGCGCTCACGAGTCGTCCCTGACATAGGCGACGATGTCGTCGACGGTGTTCAATCGTGACGCGGCGTCCTCGGGAATCTCGATACCGAACTCCTGCTCCAGCTGGATGGTCAGTTCGATGGCGGTCGGCGAGTCGAGGCCGTAATCGATGAGCTGCGCGGCGGCGCGGATGTCGTCCGCGGCGACCCACAGCACCTCGCCGACGATGGCACGGACCCGTGACTCGATCTCGGCGGTGGAACGGGTTTGTGCACTCATCCGAAGAGTTTTCCTTCCCTCACACAGGCGCGAACCGACTCGTCCAGATCGACGCCGTCGGCGGTGTCGATGCGATGGAATCCGATCTCGGGGAATGCCGAGGCCAGGGTGTCGCGAACCCGCAGGTATCCCTCGCGCAGCAGCGCCAGACGTTCCGCCGTCTCGTGCGCCTCCTCCATGCCCTCGCCGGATCGCAGCGCGCATCGGACCGCGGCCTGCTCGGGCGGAACATCGAGCCAGAGCACGGCATCGGGCAGGGTCGTGCGGAATCGGGCCGCGAAGCCGGCGACCGACGCCGTGATATCGCGTCCGACCAGGTCGGCGATCTCGGACAGCAGCGACCAGATGTCGCGCGCGCTGCCCAGCCGGGCCGCCTGGCTGTGCTGCCAGGCCAGAATGTCGTCGAACGTTCCGGGGCGATGCCGCTCCAGCACCGCCGCGATCTCGTGTTCGCGGTCGTGACCGTTCCAATCCGGCCCGGCCAGCGCCACATACAGCGGTCCGTAGACCTGGAGTTCGATCAGCGGATGACGTTCGAACACCAGCACGTCCGGAGACCAGGTGTCGAGGAAATGCCGTTCCACCGGACCGAACAGCGTCATCTGCAAATACATGGCGGTCGCCTTCATCTCCAGACTGGAGATCTCGTCGCAGC
This sequence comes from Nocardia noduli, assembly GCF_019038455.1. Classification (NCBI taxonomy): domain Bacteria; kingdom Bacillati; phylum Actinomycetota; class Actinomycetes; order Mycobacteriales; family Nocardiaceae; genus Nocardia; species Nocardia noduli. The sequence goes on along the minus strand of NZ_JAFMPL010000003.1, from coordinate 159,034 downwards.
CGACGCTGAAGGCCTTGAGCTGCGTGGACAACTCGGTGAGCGGGACATCACGGGTGTGGTGGAAGTCCGGGCAGGTCATGGCGGCGAAGGCATCCGGATCCCCGGCCGGTGCGAGTTCACGCAGCCGGGCCATGACCGAGGATTTGCCCGCGCCGTCGATACCGACGATGGCGACGCGGCGGGTCATCGGTCGTCCTCCCGCAACTGCGCGAGGATGTCCTTGGTGATGGCGGCGGGCGCGTCGGTGCCGTCCAGTCGCACCCAGCCCAGTTCCGAGGACAGCGCCTCCAGCGCCTCGTGGCTCTGCTGCTGGAAGTCCAGGAACGCCTTCTCGTCGCCGTAACCGCTCTCGTAATCGCTGCGCAATTGCTTGCGGCCCAACGCGTCCTGCGGACTGAGGGTGAGATAGAAGGTGCGATCCGGTTCCGGGAATCCCGCGGTCAGCTGACGCAGCACCGTCGGATCGCCACCGTGGGCGACCTCGGTGGCGTAGTACTTGTACCAGTAGGCGTTGGCGAGCATGATGTCGACGCCGCGCGCCGAGGCGAGGTCGAAGGACAGCTGCATCGCGTGGAACAGGAAATGCGCCCGGCTCAGCGGCGACAGGATCTTGAGGTAGCCGTAGATCTCCGACGGGTTGCGCCACGGCAGTTTCGAGGAGACCTTCGGATCGAGGAAAGCGTCCCAGATGGTCACCGCGGCGACACTCTGGCCCTGCGCCTCGAATTCCGCGGCGATCCTGGCGACCTGCGTGGTCTTGCCGGAGCCGTCGGCCCCCGCGATGCAGATCAGGCGCTTGCGTGCGGTCAGTTTCTCATCCCTTCTCGGTACAGATCGGACGGCGTCCCTCGATGACGCGGGGGCGGATTCGGGGAGTGCCGTCACCGGGCGCGTCGTGGTCCGCGCGGTCGACGCGGCGGCGGCGCTACCCGCCATGGCGGGAACACGTTCCGCCGCATGGTCTTCCACACCGCCGGAGGTCGGTGTGGTGATACTGGTGTCGTCAGTCTCTTCCGTGCCCCCCGTCGGTGCGGATTTCGATTCGATCCGGCTCTCGTGCGGGACAACGACTTCCGCGGGCATCGGGACCGCTGTGGATTCCGTGGCTTCGGAGGCTTCCAGTACCGAGATCACACCGGCGCGGCCGTCGACGCGTACACGTTGTCCGGAGCGGATCGCCGTCGTCGCGCCCGCGACGTTGAGCACCGCGGGGATGCCGTACTCGCGGCCGATCACCGCGGCGTGGGACAGCATGCCGCCGACCTCGGTCACCACGGCGGCCACCAGGCCGAGGGCGGGTGTCCATCCGGGATCGGTGAAACGGGTGACGAGGATATCGCCCTCGCGCAATTGCTCGATATCGGCCAGCGAGGTGATCACCCGCGCGGTGCCCTCGGCGACGCCCGGGCTGCACCCGAGTCCGGTCAGATCGCCGTCGCCGATGTCACGGACCGCGCCGACCGTCACGCCACCGCCGAGTTCGTGCGGCGGGACCAGATCGCGGTACCCGGCGTACATCGCGCCGCGATAGGCGATGGCGTCGGCCAGTTCGGCCACCTCGACCCGACCCGAGACCAGATCGCTCAATTCGTTGATGGTCAGCTGGAATACGTCGTCGGCGTTGTCGAGCGTGCCCGCGGCGGCGAGGCGGACACCGGCTTCGACGACGTAGGCGCGCACGATCGCGTAGCACTGCGAGGAGAATTCGCGCATCCGTTCCCGCGCGACCAGATACCGCCGCATCCGGTCGACATTCTTCTCCAGCCCCTTGGCGAATTTCATCCGCACCAGCGGCTTGGCACGCACCCTGGCCCGGACCGCCGCGAGTTCGTCCTCGTAGCGTTTGCGCTGATCCACCAGCGACACATCGGGATTCGCGGGCGGGGTGCCGTGATCGAGCATGATCGAGATCATCGAGCGCACTCGCTCGGGCGACTCCGACCAGCGCGGGCAGGTCAGATCCAGTTCGGCGTCGGCGTGGAAGCCCTGTTCGGCGAGGAATTCCGCCAGCGCGGCGTCCCATTCGGCGCTGTCGAGTCCGCGGTCACGGGCCACACCGTGCAGGACGACGATCGCCCGCTGCAACTGCATATGGCTGATATCGGCCAGTCCGCCCATCAGGTCGATGGCCGAGGTCGTCCCGCCGGTCGCGGCGTCGACCTTGTCCAACGCCTGCTTGAAGTCGGTCTGCACGCTGGAGTTGTTGTAGATGGTGGTGAAGTAGGTGCGTTCGGTGACGGCGTGGAACGTCAGCAGGCAGTCGGCGAGGTCGGCGGCGAAAGTCGCTTCGTCGGTCTGTGCCAGATCCCGCACCCGGGTCCGCCATCCCGCGTACTTCGCGGGCCATTCCGCCGCGAACGCGTCGACCGCCGCGAGCTGATCGCGGTAGCTCTGCTGCACGGCGACCGCCGCGGGCAACGCCCTGGCGATGGTCTTGGCATTGGTCGGCGTGCGGTGCGGACCGTCGGCGCCGTATTCGTTCAGCACGCCGAGGTCGTCGTCGAAATGCTGTTCGTCGAAACCAGGAATCTTGAAGAAGCACTGCTTGACCGCGCTGACATTCCAGTAGGCGCGGCCGTAGTACATGGCCATCCAGTCCGGTTCGACTCCGGGATCGGCCAGCTTCAGCCGCTGGAAGAACGACTGCATCGAATACTGGAAGGCGTTGTCGTACAGGGAGAACATCAGCGGCGTGCAGACGCGCGCCGAGACGCCACCGTCGCGCAGATCGGCGTCGGAGAACTGATCGATATCGGTGCGCCAGCTGATGGCGGTGATGGCACGGGACTGGAGCAACCACAACTTGCCCGCGCCGTCGATGGCCCATTCGATGTCCTGGGGCCGGTGCCGGTAGGCCTGCACCGCCAGCATCAGGGCGGCCAATCCGGTCGTCGCCGCCGGCTCGAGGTCGATGTCCTCGCCGCCCGCGTCCCGATCGACGACACTGCCGTCGACCAGTCGCAGCGTGTACCGCGTCGGGGTCACGTGGCCCGAGACCAGGCGCTCACCCAGTCCGGCGCAGCATTCCACGATCGCGTCGTCCTCGTTGCCGCTGAGCGCGTCGATGCTGAAACCCACACCGGCGTAACGGGCTTCGACCATGCGCTGCACGAGCACGGCCACCGACGCCGTCGCCTCGGTGTAGCCGTGTTTGGCCAGATAGGTCCGGACGCGGTCGTTGTGCACCGAATCCCGGCACTCGGTGATATGCCCGCGCAGCGCGGTCACGTCGGTGATGTCCAGGTACGACTCGTACTGTCCGGCGAAACTGGCGTCGTCGAGATCTTCCAGCACTCCGCTCGAACGCGCGGCGACCGGGAAACCACCGACCGCCTGCACCCAGCGGGTGAGGTCGTCGTCGGTGACATCGTCCAGGTCCAGATCGGCGGGCAGGACGAACCCCGGCGGCACCTCGAAACCCGCGGCGACGAGTTCGTGCAGGGTAGCGGCCTTGCCGCCTGCTCGTTCCTGGACGAAATCGGCCGCGCCGAGAAACATCGGCGCGAGTGTCGGACTATCGGACACGATGGGGGCTCCTGTCGGAAGCAGAACCGGGCGTACCTCGTGGCGTGCCGCCAACTCGCGGGCCGCCCTGACGCCCGCGACGGTCAGTCCGCCGTAGGAGGGACTCACCGTCCCCGGCTCGAAACCGAGAAGCAGGGTCTCGGCCATGCACGCGTAGACGACACCGGCGGGCAGACCGGTTTCGGGAAAGGGAGGGGTCTGGCCGAGCGGAAGCGCCATGCGTCCGCCGGAGACGAGCGTGACGCCGGGCAGATCGGCGACGTCGGGATGCACGTCACCGGGGACGGCCAGGTCGTAGACCAGCACCGAGTGATCGGTGGCGAGCAGATCCGGAGTCAGCAGTGGCACAGCGGAATTCGTCGCGGTCAGCACGATATGGCATTCGCGTAGCACGGCGAGGTCCTCGCTGATCTCCAGCACACCGGGGCCGGTCACGCCTGCGAGGTCGTCGGCGACCTTGCGCAACCGCCTCGCCGATCCCGGCCTGCCGACCAGGACCACCGAATCGGCAAGCGGCGCGATCAATTCCGCCATCACCGCGCCGATATTGCCGAGCGCGCCGAGTATTCCGACGCGGCGCTGTCCCGGCGCCAGTCGTTCGAGCTCACTACGCACCACCTCGAAGGCGCACGCGGCGGTGAGCGAGTTTCCCGAAGTCACCGTGACGGCGTCCTCGACCACATCGCGGGAGGCGTTGGTGACTATCGAGGTGTAGCCGCCGAGTCCGATTACCGACGCGCCGAGGGTGATCGCCTGTTCGACGCCTTCCAGCACCAGATCACGCAGCCAGGCCCGGTGCCCGGCCCGTTGGCATTCGATGATCTGCTCGGCCGAGATCGGGACCGCGATCAGGCAGACCTCGACGGTGGCACCGGTCGGTGAGGTGACCAGCTGCCTGGTCAGCTCGAACGGCTCGGCCACGCCGCGCAGTCGCTCGAACAGCGCCGCGAACTGCTCGTCGGACCATTCGGCGAGTTCGGGTGCGAATCTGCGCAGGTCCGCCGCTTCTGGCAGATTGGCCAGGAAGACGACCCGGTTCGGCGCGTCCCACGCCCTGGCGACCTCCGGCAGCCGCCGTGGCGACGGCGATTTCTCCTCCGGCACCGGCCAACTCGTTTCGGCGGGCACCGCGAGATGCGCGAGCAGAGTGGCCAGATCGCCACGGTGCAGCAGGGCGGCGAGTTGGTCGAGCGCGTTCTCGACCCGGACCATATCCGCTTCGGACAGGAAGGCCGAAGGCTGGATACGCAGGGTGGTCGGCGCGGACAGCGTCGGCAGCATGCGGATCCGATGGGTGTGCAGCAGATAGCCCGCCACCACGTAGCCGAACATGTCGGGGTCGCAGATCTCGCGCAGCAGCGCCGATTCCGGTGTCGGCGGGAAGATTTCGATCCCCTGGAGCAGGCCGCGTCCACGCACGCCCGCGATGACGCTCGGCCACCGGACCGCGATCCCGTCGAGCCGCGCGCGCAGCCGCGCACCGGCATCGGAGATGCGGATCTGGTTGTCGTGCAACAGGTCGAGCGCGCTCTCGGCGACCGCGCAGGAGAGTTCGTCGTCGGCGAAGGTCGACGTGTGATAGCGACCGAAATCGGAGACCGACGCGGCCCGGTCGACCAGCAGGGCCGAGATCTTCATCAAGCCACCGCCGAGCGATTTCGACAGCAGGTAGTAATCCGCCGTGACCCCCGAAGGCGCCGAGGCGAGAAACGTTCCCGTCCGCCCCATACCGCACTGGATCTCGTCGAAGACCAGCGCCGCCGAATGCCGGTCGGCCAGCGCGCGCAATGCGGCCAGGGTTTCGACGGGAACTTCGCGCACGCCGCCCTCGCCCTGGATCGGCTCGGCGAAGACCGCGGCGACCGGCGAGACCGATGTCTGAGACATCGATGGCCTGCCCGCGCCGTCCACCGTGATTCGATACACGGTGCGCAGTTCCGCGGCGAACGCGCGCCCGACAGCGTCGGGCGACCAGTCCGCGAGCCGGTATCGTTCCGGCCCCGGAACGATGAGATCCGCAGGTGTATCGGCCTGTTCGGTCAGGGCGAAGGCGCCCGCGGACTTCCCGTGAAACGCGTTGGCCAGCGAAATGTACACGGGTCCCCTGGCCTCGACCGCATCGATGACACGCAGCGAATCCTCGAGGATTTCCGCGGTCGACAGGTTCGCGACGGCGCCGTGCGCGGGCACCGTCCCAGTCGCAGTGAAGGGACGCACCGTGTCCAGGCCGTCGCGGCGGACCCGCCGCAGCGCTCGTCGCAGTTCGGTTCGTAGGTCCGCGAGACGTCGCGCGTGTGCCACCGCGGCATGTCGCACCGCGGCCTCGACCGCGTCGGCACCGGTCGACCCGAGGGTCACCACGTAGTCCCGGCCGGTCGTCGAGCCCACCAGATCCGAGAGCCTTCTGGCCAGACGGGCGGCCCCCGGTCGGATGCTGCCCTGGGACACGAAGGGGTGCTGTTGGTTCAATCGCGCCGTCGCCACACGTACCAGCGCCGGGTGATTATGGCCGAAAAGCGCAGCTCCGAAGCCTCCGACCAGGTCGAGGACGCGGGTGCCGTCGGCCTCGATCAGGTGATCGCCCTCGGCGCCCGCGTACACCACGTCCAGGTGACAGGCGCGAAGCAACCGCGCCAGCCCGGGCCGATTGTGCCGGGCGAAATCGTCGAACAGTTCCCGCGTCACGTCCGATTCCCCGGGGACTCGGGCCGTGATCTTTCGCGCTATCGATGCCACGGACCCTATGCCCCGACCTCGGTGGGACTGCGGTACTTCGCCGAAACACAGTCGATCACGTCACGCGCGGTATGGAGCGTGGCGACCTCTTCGTCGAGCAGCTCGACACCGAAGGCGCGCTCGAGTTCGATGACGATTTCGGCGGATCGTACGGAGTCCAGGCCATAGTCCAGCAATGGCGTGTCGACATCGATGTATGCCACTTGAAGTCCGGCGCGGAAGAGTTCCCCCACGCGCTCGGTAATTTCATCGGACACGATTATTTCCCCCTCCGGCTACCTCGGAGCCCACCGATTCCGCGGCGGGCACTGCACCTGCGACGGCGGTGCCCGACGAGGGATGAAACATGAATAATCCCTGGTCGATGCATGATTCAACGCCACCCAAGACTGCGATCACTTGCCCTCCGACATCGACAACCGAGACTGTCACGCGTCATATCTCGTCACTTCGCGCACCTGTCAGCGATCACAGTTGCGCCATGTCCCAATCTGTACACCGCGGATCACATGCCTGCAATTCCAAATGTGCTGCCGGACAGCACCTCTCACCCATAGGCAAGTGATTGGCTATCTTTTTCGCCGCATGTGAGTCGGCATGCCATCACATTGCGCCGGACACATGGGCGCAACGCGTCCCAGACAATCTCCCCCAACAATTGGGGGCATCTTTATTTCGGGACACCAAGCACCCGAAGGCGCGAGAACTTCCGAATATCCGAAACCCCGCTGTTCACGGTCAGTTCATCGCACCGTGGGGCAGATAGCAAAAACCAACTCCTCGGTATTTAAAATGGAAAATTGGAGGTACCACAGCTACCAGGGCAATTACAATTTGTTAACGGTGTTTTTACGATCGCGAAGAGCGTTCCGGAGCAGTTTGAAACAGGCGGCAAACCATGTATCCGGCCGGCAAATGTGACGCCTCTCATTACCGATCGGTAGACAGGGCCGCCTCGCCGCGGGCGAAGACTCCTCGAGGCAGTTCCACTCTCGGACTCTCAGAACCACCCGAATCGATCCATTCGCCCCTCGCCACAGTTAGTGTGAACGCGTTGCACACTAATTTCAGGGGGCGGAAGGAGTCGTCAATGGCCGTCGATAGCTCGGCGCGACCGAGTCTTACCCTGTCGGGTAAGCCGATGTCGTCACCACTGCAGGACATACGCACGCTGTCACGCCAGATGGTGGGCCACTTCGTGGAGAACGTGGTGCCCTGCGGAACGCTACCCGGAGACGCGATCACCGGCGACGTCACCGCGATCACCCGGGTCTGCCTGGAGTTCGCGATCAGCATGCTCGACGGCAAGGACATCCCCACCAAACTCCAGCGGCTCCAGGACGCCGCGGCGGGATGGGCACGCGAAGGTGTACCGATCGACACCATCCACCACTCGATCCACGAGGGTTTCAAGATGGGGCTCGACCTCGTCGTCTCGGGCGCCTCGATCAAGGACTACGACAATCTCGTCGTCGGCGCCAAGGCCGTGCTGGAGATGCTCGACCAGATCACCTCCGCCATCTCGGTCGCCTACGTGCGCGAACTGCGCTCGGTGGTCAGCGAACACCACACCGCGGTGCACACGCTGACCTCGGCGCTGCTCGGCGGGCACAGCACATCGACCATGGCACGGGAATGCGGTATCGCCATCGCGGATTCCTACGCGGTGGTGGCGGTGGCGATTCCGCCGCATCGCGAGGAACACAATCCCGCGGTGGACAGCCAGGTCGTCGCACGCCGCAAACTCCGGCGGGTACAGGCCGAACTCGCGACCCGGTGCGGCAACAACGCGTTGTCGTTGCTCAGTGTGGACGGCGGCACCGTACTCGTACCGTCGGCCACCTTCGACAGCGCCGAACTCGACGCGCTGATCACCCAGTTGTCGCACGCGGCCCAGGTCGGTATCACCGCGACGATGATCGACGCGGCCCCCGCGCAGATCCCCGACGCCGCGGACCAGGCGCACGAACTCCTCGACATGGTGCAGCGACTCCAGGCCGTGCCCGGCATGTACCGCTTCGACGAGCTGGCGCTCGAATACCAGCTGACCCGCCCCGGCCCCGGCCGCGAATATCTCGGCTCCCTCCTCGATCCGCTGGACGCGCACCCCGAACTCCTCGAGACATTGCAGCGGCACATCGCCAACAACCTCAACCGGCAGCGCACCGCCCGGGTCCTGCATGTGCACACCAACACCGTCGACTACCGCCTCAAACGGATCGGCCAGTTGACCGGATTCGACCCGTCGCAGCCGTCCGGACTCTGGTACCTACGATCGGCCCTGGTCGCCCGCACCTATCGCGCATAACGGTGCGGGCGACCGGGCTTCTCGTCGCCGGGCGCTACTCCCGTGATGTCGCGGACAGCGCCGCCTCCTCGACGCCCGTCATGAACCGCTCCAGGATCGGGCCGACGACGGCCAGCGCGGCGGGATGGGTCAGTTCGAGGTGGCGCGCGTCCACCACCGTGTTGTGGACCTCGCCGGTGGCGTAGGGCCGCCACGTCCTGGCGATGGCGTCGTGGTCGCTGCGGTCCCGGCCCGCGGTGAACACGACCATGTCGCCGTCGAAGACCTCGGGACGGTAGTCGCGCGCGATATCGCCTGCCGTCTCGAAACTGGTCATCAACCGATCCACCTGGTCGGCGGTGAACATCCCGGTGGCGACGATCTGATCGCGGATGACACCCCATGCCTGCTCGTGGGTCTGTGCCGACACCGCGTCGCCGAGGTCGAACAGTTCCCGCCAGCCGCCGAGCAGGTCCGCCATCAGCTCGCCCGGCGTGTGGCCGTTGGTGGCGACGATGCCGGGATCGGGCTGCCCGTCGGCCCAGCCGACGACACTGTCGAGCACCGCCAGGGTGCCGACCTGATCGCCGTCACGCTGTAGGCGCACCGCCATGGCATGGGCGATCTCACCACCGAGCGACCAGCCGAGCAGGTGATACGGCCCGTTCGGCTGTGCCCGGCGAATCTCGGCCACATACCGCTCGGCGAGCGCGTCCACCGAATCCGCGCACGGTTCGCCCGCGACGACGTGCGGATCCTGCAACCCGAACACCGGCCGGTCCCGGTCGAGATGTTCGACCACGCCGCCGTAGAACCAGGCGAGGCCGCCCGCGGGATGGACACCGAAGATGGCGGGTTTGGACCCACCCGCGCGCAGCGGAAGCAGCACCTGGAGGCCGGAACCGCCCTCCGCCTCGTCCGCCCGGCGCGCCAGTGCTTCCGGCGTGGCATCGTCGAACATCCACGGCAGCGAGATCGTCACGCCACGGGAGCGCAATTCGATCACCACGCTCGTCGCGAGCAGCGAATTACCGCCCAGGTCGAAGAATCCGTTCGTCGCACCGACCCGCGCGACACCGAGCACCTTCTCGTAGACCTCGCACAGCACTTTCTCGGACCGGGTACGCGGAGCGACGAATTCGATGACCGACTCGCCGAAATCGGGTCCGGGCAATGCCTTGCGATCGAGTTTGCCGTTGATCGTCAGCGGCAGTTCGGGCAGCACCATCACCACCGAGGGCACCATGTAACTCGTCAGCACCCGCGCCGCCGTCGCGCGGATCTCGCCGGGATCGATACCGTGCCCGTCCAGCACCGCGTAACCGATCAACTGATCCACGCCGAGTTCGTGACGATGCACCGCGGCCGCGGCCTGGGTCACGGCGGGATGGCGCAGCAGCGCCGATTCCACCTCACCCAATTCGATACGGAAGCCGCGCAACTGCACCTGCGCGTCCGCGCGGCCCGCGTAGGACAACTCCAGTCCGTCCGCCGCGCGCCGCCAACGCGCGGTGTCGCCGGAACGGTACAGCCGGGAGCCCGCGGGCCCGAACGGATTCGCCACGAAACGGCTCGCGGTCAACGAACGGGCGCCGAGGTAACCGCGCGAGAGTTGGTCACCCGCGATGTACATCTCCCCCACGACCCCGATCGGGGCGGGACGGAGCCGATCGTCGAGCACGTAGGCGCGCAGGCCCGGCAGGGGCGTGCCGATTCCCGCGTTGTCCACCGCCGAACTGTCCACCGCCGAACTGTCCGCCGCCGAGTTCGCGCCGCCGAGTTCGGAATAGGTGACGTGCACGGTGGTCTCGGTGATGCCGTACATGTTCACCACGCGTGGCGCGTCCGGTTCGTGCGCGGCGAACCAATCGGTCAGCCTGGACGTGTCGAGCGCCTCGCCGCCGAGCACCACGTACCGCAGCGCGAGTTCTCCTGCCGCACCCTCGGATTCCCGGTACCGACGCTCGGCGTCGGCGAAACCGTAGAACGCCGACGGTGTCTGGCTCAGCACCGTGACCCGCTCCCGCGCCAGTATCCGGACCAGTGCGTCCGGTGTCCGGGAGGTGTCGTGGTCGACGACCACCACGCGTCCGCCGGAAACCAACGGGCCCCACATCTCCCAGACCGCGAAATCGAAGGCGTACGAATGGAACATCGTCCACACGTCGTCCGGACCGAGATCGAAACGCTCGGCGGCCCTGGCGAACAGGGTGACCACCTGGCGGTGGCTCACCACGACCCCCTTCGGCCTGCCCGTCGATCCCGAGGTGTAGATGACATAGGCGACATTGTCCGGTCCGGCCTCGGGCACGGCGGTGCGCCGTGCCCGAGGGTCGACCTGTACGCAGTCCTCGACGTACACCACCGGAGCCGAGCATTCCGGCACGTCCGACGCCGTCGCCGCGGCGGTGAGCACCACCACCGGCGCGGCGTCCTCGAGGACGAACCGCACCCGCTCGCGCGGGTAGGCGAGATCGAGCGGCAGATATCCCGCTCCCGCCTTGATCACACCGAGCAGCCCGACGACCAGATCCACCGACCGCGACAGCGCCACGGCCACCAGTGTTTCCGGACCCGCGCCGCATTCGGTCAACCGCGCGGCCACCGCCTCGGCACGGCGATCCAGCTCGGCATAGGTCAGCCGCACGACGCCGTCGCTCACCGCGACCGTGTCCGGGTGCGCGGCGACGCTGTCCGAGAACAGCCGCGCCAGAGTCACTTCCGGCACCTCGATGCCGTCGGAGCCCGCCGCCGCGAGGATCTCTAGCTGCTGCGCGGCGTCGACCAGACCGATATCACCGACGACCACAGCCGGTTCCTCGGTCACGGTCTCCAGGATCCGGACGAACGCGTCGACGAAGCGATGCATCGTCTCCTCGACGAACAGATCACTGGCGTAGGTCAGACGGCCCGACATCCCCGCCCTGGCGCCCTTGTCGTCGTAGCGATCGACCAGTTTGACGTTCAGATCCGCCTGTGCCTGTTCGTATCCGTGCTCGATCGGCTCGATGACCAGGTCGGGCAGCGTCAGCGCGGCGGCGCGCAGATTCTGGACGTCCAGGGTCACCTGGTACACCGGCAGGTGCGCCGTCGACCGAGGCGGATTGAGCATCTCGACCACCTGGTCGAAGGTCACGTCCGCGTGGGCGAACGCGGCCAGGTCCGCATCGCGCGTCGCGGCGAGCAGCTCCGCGAACGGTTGCCGCGACGCGACCCGCGACCGCAGCACGACGGTGTTCACGAACATCCCGACGAGATCGTCGAGTTCGCGTTCACCGCGGCCGGAAACCGGTGTGCCGACGGCGATGTCGTCGACACCGGCGAGCCGCGACAGCAGAACGGTGAGCGCGGCGTGCAAGACCATGAACACCGTCGCGTTCGCCGCACGCGCCATCTCGTCCATCCGCGACCACAGCGCCGAGGAGATCTCGAAGTCGACCGCGCCGCCGCGCATGGAGGCGATCGCCGGACGGGGCAGATCGGTCGGCAGTTCGAGCAGTTCGGGCAGGCCGGCGAGCGTGTCCCGCCAATACCGCAGTTGTTCGGAGATCACCGAATCGGGATCGTTCTCGTCGCCGAGCATTTCCCGACGCCACATCGAGTAGTCCGCGTACTGCACCGCGAGCTCGGGCCACAGGGGTTCGGTGCCGTGCGTGCTCGCCACATAGGCCGCGGCCACATCCCTGGCGAGCGGCATCATCGACTGCCCGTCCGCGCAGATGTGGTGCACGGTGATCGCCAGGACGTGATCGGTCGCGCTCAGGGTGAACAGATCCAGCCGGACCGGGGGTGCCTGGGTCACATCGAAACTCACCGACACCGCGGCCGCGGCCCGAGCCATCAGTTGCGTTTCGTCCACGACGACCGGGTCGAGAACGTGCGTGATCTCCGCCGCGTCGACGATCACCTGGTGCGGGGTTCCCCCCGTCATCGGGTACCTGGTACGCAGCGATTCGTGCCGCGCGACGACCATGGCGCACGCGCGCCGCATCGCGTCGATATCGAGTTCGCCCTTCAGCCGGACCAGCAGCGGCACGTTGTAGGCCGCCACCGAGGTGTCGAACTGGTTGAAGAACCACATGCGTTGCTGCGCGGGGGAGAGCGGCACCAGATCCGGGCGCGCCCGCCTGGTCAGTGGCGCCCGCTCGACCCGGTCGAGGGTGGCGAGGCGCGCGGCGAGCACGCCGACCGACGGCGCTTCGAACAGGTCGCGCACGCCGACCCGCGTCCCGAGGGCCGCACCGAGTCGAGCGGCCGCCCGCGTCGCCGACAGCGAATTGCCGCCGAGTTCGAAGAAACCGTCGAGCACGCCGACCTTCTCGACGTCGAGCACGTCCTCGAACACCTGGGCCACCACGCATTCGATATCGGTGCGCGGAGCGACCCACTCGCGGCGATCCACGAAATCCGGTGCGGGCAGCGATCGGCGATCGAGTTTGCCGGTGTTGGTGAGCGGAAGCGCCGCCAGGACGACGAAGACCTCGGGAACCATGTGCCCGGGCAGTCGCGTCCGCGCGGCAGCCGCCACCTCGGCGGTATCGGTGTCGGCGTCGGCGACGAGATAGGCGGCCAACCGGTCGACACCGCGGTCGTCCGCACGGAGCACGACCACGGCCTGACGCACCGCGGGGTGGTCGAGCAGGGTCGCTTCGATCTCACCGGGCTCGACCCGCTGACCGCGCACCTTCATCTGGAAGTCGCCGCGCCCGACGAATTCCAGCACTCCACCGTCACACCACCGGACGACGTCGCCGGTGCGGTACATCCGCTCGCCGTGGCCGAACGGCGCCGCGACGAACGCGGCCGCAGTCGCCCCGCCTCGGCCCGCGTACCCGCGTGCCGTACCCGGTCCCGAGACGTACAGCTCGCCGACCACGCCCGCGGGAACCGGACGCAACCACCGATCGAGGACCACACACCGCATGCCGCGAACGGGACCGCCGATCACGACGCGGTCCGCCGGGGACAGTCGATCCGAGATCATCGCCATGATCGTGGTCTCGGTCGGCCCGTATCCGTTGAACAGCGACCGACCGATACCCCATACCGCCACCAGTTCGGCCGATACCGCCTCGCCGCCCGCGACCAGCACCCGAAGGCAGTCCAGCCCCGCCGGCGACATCGTCGCCAGCACGCTGGGCGTCACGAACGCGTGCGACACCCGCTCACGGGCGATCAGTTCGGCCAGTTCGACACCCGCGAACACCTGCGGGGGCGCGACCACGAGCGCCGCGCCGCAGGCGTGCGCCATCAACAGTTCCAGCACCACCGCGTCGAAACCGGGAGCGGCGACGGCGAGCACCCGCGCGGAGCTATCGATGTCGTACCGATCACGCTGCTCGACAGCGAAATTCGCCAACCCCGCGTGTGTCACCATCACCCCCTTCGGCACACCGGTCGATCCGGAGGTGAACAGCACGTACGCCACGTCGGAGACCCGGCAGGGCCGCACCCGGTCGGCATCCGACACCGGCCCGGGTGAGTATCTCTCCAATTCCGAATCCAGGGTCGGATCGTCCAGCACCACCACCCGAACGTCCTGTGGCACCGCGCCCGCGTCCACCGACGCCGACAGCACCGTGCGCACGTCCGCGTCCCGCAGCATCGCCGCGACGCGGTCCACCGGATACCGGGGATCGACGAGGACGAAACCCGCGCCCGCCTTCGCGACCGCCCACATCCCGGTGACCAGTTCCGCGCCGCGGCCCATCACGAGGCCGACCACGTCGCCGGGTCCGACGCCCTCCGAGATCAACAAACGCGACAGTCGTGACGACCATCCGTCCAACTCGCCGAACGACACCGTCCGCGACTCCGAGACGACCGCGGGAGCCAGCGGATCACCCGCGCGCAACACATCGCCGAGCACACGCGGCGCCACACCGTCTGCGCCCGACGCGGGAACCGATACGCGGCGTTCGTCGGCCGACAGCAGGTCGACCTCGCGGAGCAGCGCCGAGGGATCGGTGGTGACGGCGCGCAATACGGTTTCCAGACGCGCGGCGAGACCTGCGGCCGTGCCGTCGTCGACGGACGCGCGCTGATAGCGGACCCGCAGGTGCAGTTCTTCGAGCAGATGCGCCTGCACGGTGATCGGGTAGTGCGCGGCGTCGGTTCCCGTCGCGCCGACCGCCCGCATGCCGTCGATATCGACCTCACCCAGCCCACTGCTGTCGACCGGGTACGACTCGAAGACGACGAGGGTGTCGAACAGCGCCGCCGCACCGGTGGCCGACATGATCCGCGAGAGTTCGACGTAGTGGTGATCGAGCAGACGGGTGTTGTCCGCCTGGAGACTCGCCAGCGACTGCTCGATCGTCCGGTCGCGGCGAACCCGCACCGCCACCGGCACCGTATTGATGAACAGACCGATCATGGATTCCACGCCCGGCAACTCGGCGGGACGCCCGGATACGGTGCTGCCGAACACCACTCGCTCCACGCCGAGCAGGTTCCCGAGAACGACCGCCCACGCGAACTGCACCATCGTCGCCATCGTCACCGAACGGGAACGGGCGAATTCCTCCAGTTCCGCGGTGACGCGGCGATCGAGGACGACCTCGAGATCGACGGGGACATCCGCCGTCGTCCCGAGCGCCGAATCCGACACCAGCGTCGGCGCGTCGACATCGCGCAACATCTCGCGCCACACGTCGAGGCTTTGCGACAGGTCTCGACCGTCGAGCCAGGCCAGGTAGTCGCGGTAGCTCGCCGGGGCGGGGAGCAGTTCGTGCCGAGCGTCGACCGCGTACAGCCCGATCAACTCTCGCCACAGCAGCGGCAACGACCAACCGTCGAGCAGAAGATGGTGCGCTGTCAGCACCAGACGGAAGTCACGCGGTCCGGCGGTGACCGTCAGCAACCGCAGCAACGGCGGCAGCGCGGGATCGAACGCACGGATGCGCTCCGCCTCGACCAGCGCCCGCACCGCCGCCTCGTCCCCGCTCGCGTCCGCCCTGGCGCAGCAGATCGCGCTTTCGGCGGGAACGATCTGCGCCGCGACGCCTCGCGTCGTCCGGGTGAAGGCCGCCCGCAGGTTCGGATAGCGCTCGAGCAAGGCGGACACCGCGCGCTCGAGCCGGTCCTGATCGAGCGCGCCCTCCAGCGTGAGCACCGATTGCGCCGTGTACACGTCGAGCCCGCCCACGGCGAGGTCGGCGTGGAACAGCAGGCCCGCCTGGAGCGGGGCCGGTGGCCACACGTCGGCGAGCGGCCCGTACCTGTCCGCGAAGATGTCGAGATCGGATTGACCGAGTTCGATGAGCGGGACGTCGGCCGGGGACAGGCCCCAGTCGCGGTCCAGCTCCGATTCGGTGGCGATCGCGGTCAGGGCGGCGACCCATTCGTCGGCGAGTGCCACCACGTCGTCCTGCTCGAGCAGACGCGAGGCGTAGCCGACGTAGGCGGACAGTCGCGGACCCGTTTCGGTCTCCTCGACGTGGACGTCGATCGTGAGGGCCGCGGCGGCGGGCATGTCCTGGTCGAACGCCGCCCTGCGGTCGAATTCCTCGTCCGCCGGGCTCCAGGCGTATTCGGACAGGGTCGTCACATCGACGCCGACCCGACCGAGATTGTTGAAACTGATCTGCGGCTCGGCCGCCGACGCGAGCCTGCCCGCGGTGTCCGGATTCAGGTACCGCAACAGGCCGTACCCGATCCCCTTGTCCGGGATCGCGCGCAACTGCTCCTTCACCGATTTCACCGTCGCGCGGATATCGGTTCCGGTGTCGCCCACTTCCAGCGCGACGGGGTAGGCGTTGGTGAACCAGCCGACGGTGCGCGACAGGTCGGCGCCTTCGGCGATCCGTTCCTCGCGTCCGTGGCCCTCCACGAGCACCTTGAGGCCGGTGTGTGTGACACCGCGCCGAGCGCGCCACCGTGCCACGGCGACAGCAAGTCCGGCGAGCAACGCGTCGTCGACACTGCCGTGCACGGCTTCCGGCACCGCGTGCAACAGGGCCGAGGTCACCGTCGTCGGCACGGATATCGTCACCTGGCGGACCGTGGACTGGATATCGAGTGCCGGGTCGAACGCGGCGGAACCCAGCTGCGGATCGACGGCGCCACTCGTCCGCTCCCACAGGTCGATCTCGCCCGCTCGGGCCGTGGCGGCCTCGGCGAGAGCATGTGCCCACCGGCGCATGGATGTGCCCTGCTCGGGCAGCGAGATGCCCTGGCCGAGCGTGTGCTGCTGCCACGCGGTCATGAAGTCCGGCACCAGGATTCGCCATGAGACGCCGTCCACGGCCAAGTGGTGGATGACGATGAGGGCGCGGCCGTCGGAGTCGACACCCGGTTCGGGCAGCAGGCAGACGATCTGCGCCATCCGTCCCGCCGCCGGATCCAGACGTCCGGCCGCCTCGGCGGCCGCGGCCTCGAGTACGGTGGTGAATCCGTCCCCACCGGGAGCCTGCGCCTCGCCGAACGTCCGAACCAGCACCGAGCCCGCGGCATCGGCGGCGGGCAGGACCTCGAGACGCCCGTCGCGCAACCTGGCCCGCAACATGTCGTGCTGGTCGAGCACCGCCTGTACGACGGCCGTCACGTCCTCGACGCGGGCCGCACCGGGCAGCCGCACCAGGACCGATTGCGCGAACCGGTCCGCGGTACCGATTCGTTCGAGGTACCAGGACACGATCGGTGTCGCCGGAATCTCGCCGACACCACCGCCCGGCAACTCCTCGAGTGCCCGACGCTCGGCGGCGCCCGCCACCCGCGCCAGCTCCCGCACCGTCTTGCGCTCGAAGATATCCCTGGCCGTCACGAGCACGCCCGCCGACTTCAACCGCGACGCCAGCTGGATCACCATGATGGAATCGCCGCCGTGCGCGAAGAACGACGTGGTCGCGCCCACCGCGGAGATCCCGAGCACTTCGGCGAACGCGGCGGCAACGGTCCGTTCCAGATCGCCCGACACCGCGACGAGATCGGTGACGGCACTGTCGAAATCGGGTTCGGGCAAGGCCTTGCGATCCACCTTGCCGGTCGAGGCGAGCGGCATCGTGTCCAGCACGGTGATCACGGCGGGCACCATATGCGCGGGCAGCACGGTCGACACCCGGGTGCGCAGGTCGACCGGGTCGACGGCGCTTCCGGCCTCCGCCACCACGTAGGCCGCGAGCGCGGGCTGACCGCCCGGTCCGCTGCGGACCACCGTCACCGCGGCGGCCACCGTCGGATAGGCGATCAGCGCGGCGTCGATCTCGCCCAGTTCGATGCGCTGACCCCTGATCTTGATCTGGAAGTCGACGCGGCCGATGTATTCCAGGGCTCCGCTACGGGTCCAACGCACGATGTCGCCGGTCCGATACATGCGAGAACCCGAGTCGCCGAACGGATTCGCGACGAAGGCACCCGCGGTCGGCGCCGACCGGTTCAGGTACCCGCGCGCCAGCTGCGGGCCCGCGAGATACAGCTCCCCCGCGACTCCGACCGGCACCGGACGCAACCCGGCGTCCAGAACCACCGCCGCCGCACCGCGGATCGGACCGCCGATGGTGATGGAGTCGGTGGGCAGCATCGGGTCACTGATGGTGATGACGATCGTCGTCTCGGTCGGCCCGTAGATATTGTGCAGCCTGCGCCCCGCCGCCCACGGCGCGATGGCGTCGACACCGACCTTCTCGCCGCCGACCGCGAGCATCCGCACCGATTCGAGACCGGTCGCCGGAATCGTCGCGAGGACACCGGGGGTGAGGAAGGCGTGCGTCACCCCGTGTTCGCGAATCAGGTCGTCCAATTCGGCGCCGCCGAAGATATCCGGCGGTGAGATCACCAGCGCCGCGGACGCCTGCGATGCCATCAACGATTCGAGCAGTACCGCGTCGAACGCGGGCGCCGACACGTGCAGCACCCGGGAATCGCACTCCACCCGGTAACGATCGCGCTGTTCGGCGGCGAAACCCGCGAGACCCTCGTGGGTGACGACGACGCCCTTGGGGGTACCGGTCGACCCGGAGGTGTAGACCACGTACGCCGCGTCCTGGATCCGCGGCGTCCTGATGCGCTCGGCGTCGGTGACGGCGGTCGCACGGCACGCGGCGATCTCGGAGGCCGTGTCCGGATCATCGAGGGCCACCCACCGGACACCGTCCGGCAACGCCGTCAGCGACGCGGTCAGCGTGATACCGATGCCCGTGCCGGAATCCCGCACCATGTGGTCGATGCGACGCGCCGGGTACCGCAGGTCCACCGGGACGAAGGCCGCGCCGGTTTTCGCGATGGCCCACATGGCGACGTGATAGTCGACCGAGCGCGGAACCGCGAGCGCGACGAAATCGTCCGGCCCGAGTCCCATGGTCAGCAGGTGACGGGCGAGGCGGTTGGCCCTGTCCTCGACTTCGGCGTAGGTCAGGGTTTCGGTGACGCCGATGAGGGCGATCGCGTCGGGGGCCGCCGCGACCGAATCCGCGAGCAGATCGGGGTAGAGCCGCGCGGGTCCGACCGGACCACCGGACGCGGGCACGAGTCGTGCCGTTTCCTCGTCGCCGAGCAGCGACACCGCACCGACGAGACGTGCCGGATCGGCGACGAGGCCGTCCAGGACGCGAAGGAACCGGTCCGCGAAGGCGTGTGCGGTCGCGGCATCGAAAATATCCTCGGCGTACACGATCTCGCCGCCGATGCCCGCGGCACGGTCGCCCGCGAGCCGTTCGGTGACCAGGACGGTGAGATCGGTCTTGGCCTGCGCGATACCGGGATCGAGGGGTTCGACCGCGATCTCGGGCAATTCGAAGCGCGACGCCGAGGCGTGCTGCCACCCCAACATCACCTGGAACAGCGGGGAGTACGCCGCCGATCGAGGCCGATCGAGGATTTCGACCAGTCGCTCGTAGGGCAGATCCGCGTGCGCGAGGGCTTCCAGATCGATATCGCGGATCTCCGACAGGAGTTGTGCGAAGGTCCGGTCCTCGCGGATCGGGGTACGCAGGACGACCGTGTTGACGAACATGCCGACCAGATCGTCGAGTTCACGCCGTCCACGCCCCGCGACCGGGGTGCCGATCGAGATGTCGGAACTGTGCGCGGTGCGCGCCAACAGGATCGCCAGCGCCGCGTGCAGGACGACGAAGACCGTCACGCCCTCGCGATGGGCCACCCGCACGATGTCGTCGTGCAGCCGTGCGGGGATGTCGAAGCGGACGCTGCCGCCGACCATCGACATGGTGGCCGGGCGTGGCCGGTCGGTCGGCAGGTCGAGCAGTTCCGGCGCGTCGCGCAGGGTGCGGGACCAGTATTCGATCTGCGTGGCGAGTTGCGAGACCGGATCGTCCTCCGAACCGAGCGAATCCCGCTGCCACAGGGCGTAATCGGCGTACTGGACCGCCAACGGTTCCCAGCCCGGCGCACGACCCGCCGTACGAGCGGCGTACGCGGAGAACACATCACGGGCCAGCGGGGGCATCGACGCGCCGTCCGCCGCGATGTGATGGACCACGACGACCAGCACGTGCTCCTGCTCGGAGGTCCGCAGGAGTCGGACGCGCAGCGGGACCGCCTGCGCGACATCGAATCCCGCCCGCACGGTCTCACCGATCCTGGCCGTCATCTCGGCCTCGTCGGCCACCGCGAGCGGTGCGGGCACCAGTTCGACGCCGATACCCGACAGGTCCCGCACCAACTGGCGCGGCTCACCGTCCACGACCGGGTAGACCGTCCGCAGCGGTTCGTGCCTGCCGATGACGTCCAGGAAGGCCGCACGGAACGCGTCGATATCGAGTCGGCCGGTCAGTCGGGCGGCGAAGCAGATGTTGTAGGCCGGTGAGGAGGTATCGAGCTGGTTGAGCAACCACATCCGCCGCTGGGCGTTCGCGAGCGGCACGACGGCCGGACGCGGTCGCGCGACGAGCGGCAGCTCTGTCGACGTCGAACGCGTCGCCAGCAGTTCGGCCAGTCCGGCGACGGTGGGGGCGTCGAAGATGTCGCGGATCCCCACGTCGACGCCGAGTGCCGTCTGCGCGCGCGCCGCGAGCCGGGCGGCGGAGAGCGAATTGACGCCGATCTCGAACAGATTCGCGCTCACGCTCACCCGATCGGCGCCCGTGAGCTCGGCGACCGTCCCCGCGAGTACCTCTTCGCGGTCGGTGCGCGGCGGCACGAATTCCTCGCGGTCGTCGAATACCGGTCGCGGCAGGGCGGCCCGGTCGAGTTTTCCGTTCGCGTTGAGCGGCATCGATTCCAGAACCTGCACACCGGCCGGAACGAGATAGCCGGGCAGCGAACGGGTGAGGCGGTCGCGGATCTCGCGGCCGTCCATGCGCGCCCCCGGCACCAGGGTGACGTATCCGACGATCCGCTCGGCGGTCACGATCGCCACCGCGCGGGCGACGTCGTCGATGGCGCGCATCGCGGCTTCGATATCGCCGGGTTCGACGCGCTGACCACGCACCTTCACCTGGAAATCGCTGCGGCCCCGGTATTCCAGCGTCCCGGACTCGGTCCACCGCACGCGGTCACCCGTGCGGTACAGACGCTGTCCGGGCGCACCGAAGGAATTCGCCACGAAGGCGCCAGCGGTGAGTGCTGCCCTGCCCTGGTACCCGCGCGCCAATTGCACACCGGCGACATACAATTCGCCGACGACGCCGACCGGCACCGGACGCAGCCCGGCATCGAGCACGTAGACGCGCATCCCGGAGATCGGCGCACCGATCGGCACCATCGCACCGGTGCCCGAATCCCCCGCATCCTCGCCGAGCCGCACCGACGTGACGACCTCCGCCTCGGCCGGGCCGTACCAGTTCACCGTATCGGCGTGCGTGAACACCGCCGCCGCGTCGTCGGCGACGCGGCGCGAGAGCGCCTCGCCCGAGACGAACACCCGGCGCATCGCCGCAAGCGCGGCGGCACCGACGAATTCGGTGAACACCTCGAGCATGGACGGCACGAAATGCGCCGTCGTGATCCGCTGCTCGGCGATCACCCGCGCCAGGTAGGCGGGGTCGCGGTGCCCGTCGGGCTCGGCAACGACGATCTGCGCACCGGTCCGCAAGGGCCAGAACAATTCCCAGACGGCGATATCGAAGGTGACCGGGGTCTTGTGGAGCACGACATCGGAGGTGTCGTGCGGCCACTGGCGCTGGGCCCACTCCAGCTGGCTCGCGGTCGCGGCGTGGGTCAGGGCGACGCCCTTCGGGATTCCGGTGGAGCCGGAGGTGAACAACACATAGGCGGTGTTGTCCGGCCGCAGCGTGGCCAGGCGCTCCCCGTCGGCGATCGGCGCGTCCGACAGCTCGCGCAGGTCGAGCCCGTCGACCGGAACGGTGTCGACGCCTTCCGGCAGGTCGGTGCCGTCCACGGAGGTCGTGAGCACGATCAGCGGTTTCGCGGTGTCGAGCACGTGCGCGATCCTGGCGGTGGGATGGCCGGGATCGATCGGCAGGAACGCCGCTCCCGCCTTGATCACGGCGTACAACGCCGTCACGAGTTCGGCCGACCGGCCGATCGCCACCGCGACCACCCGCTCAGGCCCCGCGCCGCGCGCGATGAGCAGACGCGCCAGGCGATTCACGCGCGCGTCGAACTCCCGGTAGGTCCAGGTGATTCCGCCGGGAACGCGCAGGGCCACGGCGTCGGGAGTCCGTGCCACCTGGGCGTCGAAGGCGTCGACCAGGGTGGCGCCGGGAGCACATGAGCCCCCGGTGTCGTTCCAACGCTCGAGGACGCGCGACCGCTCCCGCTCATCGAGCAGCGCCACCGCGCCGACCGCCGATTCGCTGTCGGTCGCCACGGCATCGAGGATCCGGATCAGACGTTCGGTGAAGTGGCGCACCGTGTGTTCGTCGAAGAGGTCGGTGGAGTAGGTCGCCCGCACGGAGATGCCCGCGGGCTCGTTGTGCGGTCCGTGTTCCTCGGCCACCATCAGCAGCAGGTCGTAGATCGCGGCGCTGTCGCCAGGATCGACGTTCTCGACGGTGAGTCCCGGCAGTTCGAGTCGGGCGCGCGCCATGTTCTGGTAGGCCAGCATCACCTGGAACAGCGGCGTGTGCGAGGTCGAGCGTGCGGGTTTCACCGCGTCGACCACCTGCTCGAAGGGCACCGAGGCGTGGTCGAACGCCTCGAGGGCGCCATGACGTACCTGCTCGAGCACCTCGGTGAACGAGTCGTCGAGTTCGACGCGGGTCCGCATCACCAACGTGTTGACGAACATGCCGACCAGGTTGTCCAGCGACCGATCGCCTCGGCCCGCGTGCGGCACCCCGATCGTGATGTCGTCGCTGCCCGACAACCGCGACAGCAGCACCGCGAGCGCGGTGTGGACGACCATGAACGTCGTCGATCCCGACCGCCGCGCCAGCGATTCGATCCGCCCCTGCAGATCGGCGGGGATCTTCGCGCGCAGTACCGCGCCGCGCTGGGTCCGCTCGATGGGCCGCGGTCGGTCGGACGGCAACTCGAGCAGATCGGGCACACCCGCGAGCCGCGATCGCCAGTAGGCGAGGTCACGCGCGACCGGCGACGCCGGATCGTTCGCGGCACCGAGAACGTCGAGCTGCCACAGTGCGTAATCGGCGAATTGCACGGCGAGCGGGGCCCATTGCGGCGGCCTGCCGAGTGCGCGGGCCTGGTAGGCGGTCATCACGTCGTTCGCGAGCGGCGCGACCGAGAAGCCGTCGCAGCTGATGTGATGCATCGCCATCGCGACGAACCATTCCCGGTCCGAGAGCCGGTACAGCGCCGCGCGCAGCGGCACCTCGGCCGAGACCTCGAATCCGGCCCCGACGAATTCGGCCAAAGTGGCGGGCAGTTCGTGCTCGTCGAGCACGATCGGTGTGAGGTCGTGTCGCCCGACGACCTCCGCCGCGTCGAGCACGACCTGCGACGGGACCCCGTCGATCGCGGGGTAGACGGTGCGCAGGCTCTCGTGGCGTTCGACGACATCGCCGAACGCGGCGGCGAACGCCGCCACATCGAGGTCGCCGGTGAGCCGGATCGCCAGCGGTACGACGTATCCGGCCGATTCCGGTTCGAACTGGTTGAGGAACCACATCCTGGTCTGTGCCTGTGACAGCGGCACGCGCGCCGGGCGCTGCCTGCGGGTCGGTGCGGGCAGGTTCGGCACCGACCGCAGGTGCGCGATCCGTTCGGCCAGACCGGCGACGGTCGGGGCCTCGAAGATCGCCCGAACCGGAATCGCGACGTCGACCATTTCGCCGATGCGGCTGAGCGCGCGGGTCGCGATCAGCGAATTGCCGCCGAGTTCGAAGAAGCTGTCGTCCGCGCCGACCTCGGGCCGGTCGAAGAGCTCACCGAAGACCCGGGCGATGCTCTGCTCGACCACACCCGACGGCGCCCGGTATTCGGAGGCGAAATGGCTCGGGTCCGGTGTCGGCAGCGCGCGGTAGTCGAGTTTGCCGTTCACCGTCAGCGGTACCGCGTCGATCCTGATGACGAGGGACGGCACCATGTAGGCGGGCAGCCTCGACATCAGCTCGCCGCGAATCTTCTTGGCGTCGAACGATTCTTCCGCCACCGCGTAGGCGATCAGTCGTTGTTCGCCGCCCGCGGCGCGGACCAGCGCCACGGCCGCGTCGATACCGTCGACGGCGACGAGGGCGGCTTCGATATCGCCGAGCTCGACCCGCAGACCGCGCACCTTGACCTGGGTGTCGGCGCGGCCGACGTAGTGCAGGACACCCGCGCCGTCGCGGCGGACCAGGTCGCCGGTGCGGTACATCCGGGCGGCGCCCCCGTCCGCGAACGGGTCGGCGACGAACGCCGCGGCTGTCACACCGGGCCGTCCGTGATATCCGCGTGCCAGCTGGGCGCCACCGAGGTACAGCTCACCCGTCACCCCGACCGGAACCGGCCGCAGGCGCGAATCCATCACGTGCACGGTCACATTGGCCTCGGGAACGCCGATGGGCACGGCGGTGCCGTCGAGCGAGTCGATCCGGTGCGCGGTGACGCTGACCGCGGCCTCGGTCGGGCCGTACAGATTGTCGATGCGGGCACCGCTGAGTTCGCGGAAACGACGGACGGTCTCGACGGGAAGCGCCTCGCCGATGCAGAGCACCCGGCAGTCGTCGGGAACGGTGTCGGGGCCCGCGGTCTCCAGGAAGGCCGCGAGCAGCGACGGCACGAAATCCACCGTGGTGATGGGGTATTCGTTCATCAGCGCGACGACGGCGGCGGGGTCGGTGTGCGCGTTCGGACCGGCGACGACCAGAGCCGCGCCACAGGTCAACGCGGAGAACAACTCCCAGACCGAGAGGTCGAAGGTGACCGGGGTGCGCAGCACCATCACGTCGTCGCCACCGAGCCCGTAGTGATTCCGCAGCCAGCGCAACTGGTTCACCACCGCGCCGTGCGGTACCGCGACGCCCTTGGGGACGCCGGTCGAACCGGAGGTGTAGATGACGTAGGCGAGATCGAGTGGATGTGGCGGCGGCCCGAACTCGTTTCCGCCCACCGCCGAGGTGGTCGCGTCGGCGTCGGTGAGTTCCTCCAGCGTCCACGGCGCCACCTCGTCGGGCAGGTGCACCGGATCGGCCGCGCGGACGATGATCCGGTCGGGCCGCGCCGCGGTGAGCACGGTCCTGATCCGCTCGACCGGGTGGTCCGGGTCGAGCGGCAGGTAGGCCGCGCCCGCCCGGTGGATCGCGTAGAGCGTCCGCAGCAGATCCACGGACCGATTCATCGCCACCGCGATCACCGAACCCCGGCCGACGCCGCGGCCGTTCAACTGCCGAGCCAACGCGTCGACCTGCGCGCCGAATTCACGGTAGGTGAACTGTCCGCCGGTATCGGCGTCGATCACCGCCGTGGCGTCGGGGCGGGCGCCGACCTGCGCGGCGAACAGTTCGGCGATCGTCGACGGCGGCTCGTCGGTGATCGGGCCGGTCGAGTGCGCGACCAGCGTGCCGGTCTCCTCGGCGGTCAGCAGGTCGACATCGCCGACCACCCGATCGGGTTCGGCGACGACCGCGTGCAGCAGCCGCGCGTACCTGTCGAATATCGAACGGATCGTGACATCGTCGAAAAGGTCGGTGGCATAGCTGAATTCGACGGCCATCTCCGCCGGTTCACCGTTGGGCCCGATGCTGTCGACCAGGCTCAGGTGCAGATCGTATTTCGCCACACTGGGATCGGCCATGTGGGCCGAGACCGTCATCCCCTCGAAACTCACGGTGGGGATCTCGATGTTCTGGAAGGAGAATCCCACCTGTGTCAGCGGAGCGTGGGAGGTCGTGCGCGGCGGATTGAGCACCTCGACGAGACGTTCGAAGGGGATGTCGGCATTCTCGAACGCCGACAGATCCGCCTCGCGTACCCGGTTCATGATCCCGAGGAAGGTCGCGTCGGGTTCGATCCGGGTACGCAGCACGAGGGTGTTGACGAACATGCCGACCAGACCGTCGAGCCCGGGCTCACCACGGCCCGCGATGGGCGTGCCGACGGCGATATCCCCGGTGCCCGAGAGCCGTGCCAACAGCGCGGCGAACGCCGCGTGCATCACCATGAAAACCGTCGCGTCGTGGCGACGTGCCAGCGCGACCACGGCGCGGTGCAGGTCGGCGGGCAGTGCCGCCGTGACGGTGGCGCCGCGGAACGACTGTTTGGCGGGCCTCGGACGATCGGTCGGCAGATCGAGTACCTCGGGCAGATCGGCGAGAGCCGACAGCCAGTAGGCGGTCTGCGCGGCGGTCGGGCTGTCGGGATCGTTATCGGCGCCGAGCAGCTTTCGTTGCCACAGTGCGTAATCCGCGTACTGCACGGGCAGCGGCGGCCACTGCGGCGCGGAGTTCCCGACCCGCGCGCGGTAGGCCGTCATCAGATCCGTCGCGAGCGGTGCGAGCGAGGAACCGTCGATGCTGATGTGGTGCACCACCATGACCAGCGTGTGCACCTCCGGCGCGCTGCGCAGCAACGTGATCCGGCACGGCACCTCGGCGGTGACATCGAAGCCGATCGTCGCCGCCGCGGCGATGGACGCCTCGAGCTCGCTGTCCGCGACACCGACCGGCTCGAGATCCGGCAGCACCTGGTCGACGGCGAGGACGACCTGGTGCGGGCCGCTGTCGCTGTCCGGGTAGACGGTCCGCAGCGACTCGTGGCGGTCGAGGATGTCACCGATCGTGGCGCGCATCGCGGCGATATCGAGTTCGCCGGACATACGGACGACGATCGGCACGTTGTAGACGGCCGACGTGGGGTCGAACCGGTTGAAGAACCACATGCGCGCCTGTGCGGGCGACAGCGGAATCCGATCCGGACGGTGCTGCGGCTCGAGTGGTTCGCGCGCCGGGGCGGACGCGGTGCGCAGATGACGCGCGAGTTCCGCGATCGTCGGCGCCTCGAAGATCGCGCGCAACGTGACCTCGGCACCGAATTCGGCGCCCAGCCGCGCGGTGAACCTGGTGGCTGTCAACGAGTTGCCGCCGAGCTCGAAGAAGCTGTCGAGAATTCCGACGCGCTCGACGCCGAGTACCTCGGCGCAGATCTGCGCCACCATCCGCTCGGCGGCGTCGCGCGGCGCCACGTATTCGGCCGCACCGGTGAAAACCGGTGCGGGCAGCGCGGCACGATCGATCTTGCCGACCGAGGTCAGCGGCATCTCGTCGAGCACGAGCACCGCGTCGGGCACCATGTGCGACGGCAGGCGGTTGCCCGCGTAGCCCAGCAGTTCCGTGGTGTCCACGGCGCCGGCGGCGGGCAGCACGTAGGCGGCGAGCCTGGTTCCGGCCTCGGTCGCGACACCGACCACGATCGCGGTGGCGACGCTGGGATGTGTGGCGAGGACGGCCTCGATCTCGCCGAGTTCGACCCGCTGGCCACGCACCTTCACCTGGAAATCGCCGCGCCCGATGAACTCGAGCACCCCGCCGTCGACCCACCGCACGAGGTCGCCGGTCCGGTACATCCGGGCCCCCGTGCCGAACGGCGCGGCGACGAACACACCGGCGGTCGCACCGCCACGTCCGATGTACCCGCGCGCCAAACCCGGTCCCGAGACATACAACTCACCCGTGGCGCCCGCCGGAACCGGTCGCAGCCGACGGTCGAGGACCACGCACTGCACACCCCGGACCGGGCCGCCGAGCACCACCCGGTGCCCGGGACGCAGCCGATCCGAGATCGCCACCATGATCGTGGTCTCGGTGGGGCCGTACCCGTTGAACAACGAGCGACCGGTTCCCCACACCTCGACCAGTTCCGCCGACACGGCCTCGCCACCCGCGACCAGCGCCCGCAGGCAGTCCAGTCCCTCGGGCGACATGGTCGCCAGCACGCTGGGCGTCAGGAAGGCGTGTGACACCCGCTCCCCCGCGATCAATTCCGCCAGTTCCGCACCGGCGAAGACCTCGGGCGGCGCGACCACCAGCGTTGCGCCGCACGCGTGCGCCATCAGCAATTCCAGCACCACCGCGTCGAATCCGGGCGCCGCCACCGCCAGCACCCGCGACGATTCGTCCACGCTGTACCGAACCGCTTGCTCCGCGGCGAAATTCGCCAGACCCTCGTGGGTCACCATCACGCCCTTGGGGACACCCGTGGACCCTGAAGTGAACAGCACATAGGCCACATCGGAAACCCGCGAAGGACGCACCCGATCCAGATCGGTCACCGGCTCGGGCGAGTAATCCGCGAGATCGGCCCGCACAGCGGGTCCGTCCAGCGCCACGACCCGCACCCCGCCCGGCACGACCGCGAGGGATTCCGATACCGACAGCGCGATACCGACACCGGCGTCGGCCAGCATCCCGGCCACGCGCTCCACCGGATACCGGGGATCGACCAGGACGAAACCGGCACCCGATTTCGTCACAGCCCACATCCCCGCCACCAACTCCGCGCAACGGCCCATCACCAGGCCGACGACGTCGCCCGGACCGACGCCCTCGGACATCAGCAATCGCGCCAACCGCGAGGACCACTCGTCCAACTCGCCGTACGACACCGACCGCGAACCCGAAACCACAGCCACCGCGTCGGCGTCACGCACACACAGCATGTCGCTCAGCACATGTGAACCGATACCCGCCACACCCGACGCGGGCACCAACGCCTGCCGCTCCCACGCGGACAGGATGTTCACCGCACCCACCGGCCGACGCGGTTCGGCGACGAATTCCGCGAGGATCCGAGTCCAGCGTTCGGCGAAGACCTCCATCGACTCCCGGTCGAACAGGTCGGTCGCGTAGTTGATCCGCACCGCGACATCGCCGCCGTCCGAGACGTTCTCCGCGACGGTGACGATCAGATCGACCTTCGCGGGCTCCGCGTCACGGTCGAGCACCTCGACCGTGAGATCCGACAGTGCCACCTTCGCGCGGCCCGTATTCTCGAGCACGAGATACACCTGGCACAGCGGCGCGTAGGCCATCGACCGACGCGGTTCGACGGCGTCGACGATCCGCTCGTACGGCAGATCACCGTGGGCGAACGCGTCGACGTCGTCGTTGCCGACCCGCGTCAGGAACGCGGCGAAGCTCTCGTCGGAACGGATCTCGGTGCGCAGCGGAACGGTATTGACGAACATGCCGACGAGCGGTTCGAGCGCGCGTTCACCCCGGCCCGCGACGGGCGTGCCGATGGTGATGTCCTGCTCCCCCGACAGCCGGGCGAGCAGCACCGCCAGCGCGGCGTGCACGACGACGAAAGTGGTCACATTCGACGCGCGCGCGAGCCGCTCGATCCCCGCGAAGGTCTCCGCGGCGATCGCGGCGGTGACGACCTCGCCGCGCAGCGACGGACGCGCGGGTCTCGGACGGTCGGCGGGAATCTCCAGCAGCGGAGGCTTTCCGACCAGCCGCCTGGTCCAGTAGTCGAGCTGACGATAGGACAGCGAGGCCGGATCGTTCTCGTCGCCGAGCAGTGCGCGATGCCAGATGCTGTAGTCGGCGTAGTGCACATCCAGCGGACGCCACTCCGGCGACTTGCCCTCCACCCTGGCCGCGTAGGCGCCCGCCACATCGGCCGCGAGCGGACGCAACGACCAGCCGTCACAGCAGATGTGATGCAGGACGACGACGAGGACGTGCCCGGCACGGTCCGGTGTCGACAACAGGGTGATCCGGATCGGCGGATCGGTGCGCAGGTCGGTGCCCGCGGAGACGAGTGTGCCGATGAGGGCTTTCATCTCGTCGGGATCGTCGGGGCCGACCATCGGCGTCAACTCGGCGACCACGGTGTGGGCGGGCAGGATGACCTGTGCGCCTTGCCCGTTCACGACGGGATACACCGTGCGCAGGGTCTCGTGGCGTTCGATCACATCCGTCAGCGCCGCGCGCAACGCGGCGATATCGAGTGCGCCGGTCAACCGCAGGACCAGCGGAATGTTGTAGGCGCCCGATGTCGGGTCGGCCTGGTTGAGCATCCAGATCCGGTTCTGCGCGGGCGCGAGCGGGATGGGATCGCTCCGGTGAACCGCGCGCAGTGGCGGCCGGGTCGTGCGCTCGGCCTCGCTCAGCCGCGTGGCCAGGCGGGCGACGGTCGGATGGCCGAACAGGTCGCGCACGGAGACCTCGCAACCCATCACCTCCGCGATGCGCACGACCGCGCTGGTCGCGGTGATCGAGTTGCCTCCGAGGTCGAAGAAGCTGTCGAGCACCCCGACGCGGTCGGTGCCGAGGACTTCGGCGAAGACGTCGGCGATCAGCCCCTCGGCGACGGTACGCGGCTCGACATAGGGTGCGGCGGATTCGAAGACCGGCTCGGGCAGTGCGCGCAGATCGAGTTTTCCGTTGACGGTGAGCGGCAATTCGTCCAAGGTCACGATCGCCACCGGGATCATGTATTCCGGCAGCACCGAACCGACGTGCGCGCGCAGGGTTTCCGGGTCGCAGGTCGTGCCCGGTTCCGGCACGACGTATCCGACGAGGCCCGCGGCCTCGGTGTCGGGATGGCGGACGATGACCGCGGCGGAAGCGACACTGTCGTGCCCGGTCAGCGCGTTGCGGATCTCGTCGAGTTCGATGCGGAACCCGCGCAGCTGCACCTGCTGGTCACCGCGACCCCGGTACTCGAGCTCACCGAGGTTGTTCCAGCGCACGATATCCCCGGAGCGGTAGAGCCGACCGCCGGGTTCCCCGAACGGGTCGGCGACGAACCGGCTCGCGCTCAACGACGGGCGGTTCAGGTAGCCGCGGGCGAGTTGTTCGCCCGCGACATAGATCTCACCCCAGGCGCCCAGCGGCACCGGCTGCAACCGCTGGTCGAGCACGTAGGTGCGCAAGCCCGGCAGCGCGGGACCGATCGCACTCGGCGCGCCCGCGACGGCGATATTCGACGACAGGCCGAGATAGGTCACGAAGACGGTGGTCTCCGTGATCCCGTAACTGTTGACCAGCATCGGCAGGGCCGGGTTCCGGTCGTACCAGTTCGCGAGCAGCGCCGGTTGCAGCGCTTCACCGCTGAGCAGGACCAGCCGCAGCGACAGCGGACCGTCCGGCTCGCCCGCGTCGGCGTAGCGCTGTCGCGCGGCCGCGAATTGGTAGAACGCCGAGGGGGTCTGGCTGAAAACCGTCACCCCTTCCCGCGCGACCAGGCGTACGACGTCCTCCGGTGACCGGGTGGTCCGGCTGTCCACG
The DNA here is from genome assembly GCF_019038455.1 of Nocardia noduli. Lineage (NCBI taxonomy): Bacteria > Bacillati > Actinomycetota > Actinomycetes > Mycobacteriales > Nocardiaceae > Nocardia > Nocardia noduli. The sequence goes on along the minus strand of NZ_JAFMPL010000003.1, from coordinate 127,954 downwards.
ACCACGACACGTCCACCCGTGACGAGCGGTCCGAAGATCTCCCAGATCGAATAGTCGAAGGCATACGAATGGAAGAAGGTCCAGACGTCCCCGGCCCGAATTCCGGCCTCGGCGCAGGAATTCACCAGGTACGTGGAGACGCTGCGGTGGGTGATCGCGACACCCTTGGGACGTCCGGTCGAGCCGGAGGTGTAGATGACATAGGCGAGCTGATCCGAACGCAGCGGCGCGATCCGATCGGTATCGATGATCGGCCGAGCGACGAAATCTCCGTCGGCGCGACCCGTCCCGTCGAAGAGCACGACCCTGGCCGGATCGCCCGGCACCCGGTCACGGACATCACCGCTGGTCACGGTGAGGATCGGATCGGCGTCGGCCAGAATGTATTCGAGCCGGTCGGCCGGATGCGCGAGATCCAACGGCAGATATCCCGCACCGGTTTTCAGCACGCCGAGGGTGGCGGCGACGACCTCGGCCCCGCGCGGCATCGCGATGGCCACGAGCGATTCCGGGCCGACGCCGCGCGCGATGAGCCTGCGGGCGAACCTGTTCGACCGTTCGTCCAGATCGCGATAGGTCAGGGAGATGTCCCCCGAGGTGACGGCGATCGCCTCGGGCGTCGCGGCCGCCTGCCGTGCCAGCAATTCGACCAGCGTCTCCGACGGCCTCGCGCCGTCGCGGCCCGCGAGATCGCCGACGATACGGCTCCGCTCGGCGGTGTCGAGCAGATCGATGGCGGCGATCGGGGTACCGCGTGGCGATTCCAGCAGCCTGCGCAGGAATTCGATGAATCGGGCCGCGTGGGTCTCGAGTTCGTCCTGCCCGTACAGGTTTCCGTTGCCGTGCAGTTCGATCAGCAGGGGCGCGTCGGCGCCCGAGCGATACATGTTCAGTTGCAGGTCGTCGAGTGTGCCCGAGGTGAGCGCGCGGTACCGGCCCAGTGCCGATCCCATCCGGATCTCGGAGTCGAAGAACAGGATGTTGACGATCGGACCGAACGAGTTCGCCGAGGCGTCGAGGGCGTCCGATTCGCGGCGCAGATCCTCGAAGCGGTACAGCTGATGCCGCATCGCCGCGACCAGTTCGGACACCGAGGCCCGCACGATGTCCTCGACCGTGGTGCTCGCACCGACGGCGAAGCGGATCGGCACCATGTTCGCCAGCATCGCCGCGGCGTTGCGCAGGCGTTTGGTGACGCGCCCCGAGACCGGCATCGAGAGCACGACATCGTCGGTGCCCGTCATCCTGGCGAGGAACGCGGCGAAAGCGGCGATCACGACCTGCGCTTCGGAGGCGTGCAGATCCTCGGCGAAACGATCGAGCGCGTCGGACAGGTGCGACGGGAGTTCCTGACCGGCGACGCGGTCGTCCTTGGCCCAGCGCGCGGTGCGCCCCGACAGGCTCGCCGGTTTCGGCAGGCCGGACACCTTGTCGAGCCAATATGCCCTGTCCGCTTCGAATCTGGGACTCTCGCGATAGGCGCGCTCGGCCTCGGCGACATCGTGCAGTGTCGCCGCCACCAGCGGCGCGGGCGCTCGCCCTTCGAGTAGGGCGTTGTAGTGCTCGGCGCAGCGGGTCAGCGAATTGAACGCGCCGTATCCGTCCACGACGAGATGATGGGCGCGCGCGTACCAGAAGTACCGATCCGGTCCGACCCGGATGAGTCGCGTGACGGCGAGTTGATCGCGGCTCAGATCGAGCGCCTTGGTGCTGTAATCGGCGCTCATCCACTCCAGCGCCGCCGCGACAGGGTCGGCGTCGCCGCTGAAATCGAGTACGGGCTCGTCGTACTCCATGGTGTGGTCGACGAATTGATAAGGGCGACCGTCCGACTCGACGACGCGCACCAGGAGCGATTCCATCTCGTGCCCGGCATCGTTCACGGCGCGGGCGAACGCGTCGAGGTCGATCGGGCCCTCGATCTCCAGGTAGTGCGCGATATTGACCGGGGGTCCACCGGGCAGAGTATCGGCCAGCCACATGCCGTACTGCGCCCTCGACAGTGGAATGAGATCCACGATCGTGCCACCGGAAACGTCGGACTTCTGATTCATTCGTGTGACCCCTTTTTCATATTCGGAGGCACAGAAGCACAGCGCGATACCCGTGCGTTCCGCATCCGAATTTCCCCGAGTACGCGAGTTCATCCGTTTGACGCGGCGCCACCCCTGCTCTCGAAGCGCCGATCTCGAACCGCGTATAACCTGTACGCCCGCAATTGGACGCCCAATCGCGTCCTGATCGGCCTAGCTACAGCGACTCCCCACCTCCATTGCCCAAATATTGCCGACATCCCTGTTTGAAACGCGCAATTTTTACGTGCATGAAGCGATCGAGCTCGTAGAGCACCGGAGAACCGGCCGGATTCCGTCAGTGTAGACGCACACTACGACACGGTTGCGACGGGAATACCGGTCACATCGTGTTCGTTTCGCGTGGCAGAGGCGTTACAGCAGCACATCGCCGGGATGCCGTTCGTCTCGCCGACACCATACCCGCAGCCCAGAACAGCTTTTGTCATCACCCGATACCCGCGAGCACACAAAGAGGGTTGACCATAGTTTGCTGTACTGCTCGAGTGAGCGGGAAGAACAGTTCAGACCAACCGGTTGCTTTTACTCGATCGGGAAGTATTTATTCGGAGCGAAAAGGTGCTCGGATCGGAAGAAATCAGCCGTTGATTCGACACCCGGTTTCATACATCTGTGAGTAGAAGGATTTTCACAAATGGTCGCGAGTGACCTCGCGGCACGGACCGGACAAATCCGGCCGCGCACCCCCTGTCGAATCCGCCGGACCGCCGTTCGCTGAACTCCCGGTCCCGCGCACGATCCATTGTGGACCGCCCGAAAATGCCCGATGCCCACCGAGCGACGGTGCGGAGTCCGCTCGGTGGGCATCTCCATCGGACGGGCCGGGGCGGGAGCGGTCGGGGAACCGACAGCCGACCGGGGCCGTGCCGATGGGCGATGCGTCACACCGTCGGGATCGCGGAGAGTGGTCTCGATCCCGACGGCGCGACGCGGGTCTTGCGTCGGATCAGAGTGAACCGCCACCGCCGATCAGCCACGGATTGAATGTGCACGTCAACTGCGGATGCCCGACGGGATCGAGCGCGCGCAGCGCGATGGACAGCGCTCGGGGCGAATACATGAACGTCAGGTGGTCGGAGATATCGGAATCACATCCGTCCTGCAGAACGATGTTGTCGACCGTCGCACCGGGACCCGCCTTCAGGAAGGTCGAGTCGAAGGGCGTGGTGACCTCGTCGTACCTTGTACCGACCACGGTGTAGTCGACACCCGGCACGGTATCGCCGACCGCGTTCAGCCGGTTCGTGAAATCCGAACCGACGGTCTGCTGAATTCCGGCGTGCCCGACGAACAATTCGACGAAGCCGAGGATGTCGATGCCGAAGTTGTTGATGGCACGGCCGAGTGCGCCGATGCCGTCGAGGGTGGTGCCGTGATGGGTCGAGCCGAAGGTGACGAGTTTGCGAACCTTGTCCGCACCGCCTTCGTACTTGGCGTACCAATTCGCCATCGAGCCGCCCTGGGAATGGGCGACGATATCGACCTCGGACGCGCCGGTCGCGGCGCGCACCCGGTCCACGAAGACGGCGAGTTGTTTCGCCGCGTCCTGGATGTAGCCCGTGCCCATCACGCCGGGAAGCAGCGCGCCGACTCCGCCGCCCTGTATCAGCGACGACCTTCCGTAATTGAAGGTGAACACGCAGAATCCCGCGTCCTTCATCGGCTGGCCCATGTAGGCGAAACCGTTGTAGGCGTTCATCCACGTGCCGTGCAGCGCGACGACCGGCCTGCGATCGGGATCGGTGGTCTTGCAGTTCCAGTCGTTGGTGCCCGGCGGCGCGACATCGGGGTGACTCATGCCGTAAGCGAACGCCGACAGCCAGGCCGTCTGCGGTGGGCCGTAACCGACTGTGTCACTGGCGTATCCACCGGACAGACCGGAACTGCTCCCGGAACCGCCGTAGCAGTCGCCCGAGCCGTTTCCCGAACCCGCCCCACTGCCGGAGTTGCACGCGGACCCCGTACCCGCCACCGGCTCCGCCTTGCGGCCCGCGGCGATGTAGTCGGCCAGATTCTGCTCGGTGGGCGCGGGCTGCGGTTCGGCTCGCACCGAGGCCGCCGTGAAGTTCATGGCGAGGACGCAGACGCCCATCATGACAGCGGCACTGGTCCGAACTGTCGAACCACGACGGCGGATACGTCGTTTCATTCGATTGCCTTCCTGGAGAACATCGGTGTTCCGGGCCCGGTGGGCCACGACTTCGGTCGAAGGGACCGAAACTGCACCGAACGCTAGGTCCGCACCACCCCGTTCTCCCAGACAACGGACCGCCGTCTGGACAGCTCATCAACGACACCGACACGCGCTAGGTACGGCGCACAAGTCACGCATCGGAGCCGCGTCGGCACGCCGAGCGCACTGTTCTACCAAAACCGCTGCCGCCGAACGGTGAGTTGTCCTCACGATCGACCGATCCTGTTCACCCGCCGCCGTTTCGGGAACAGCATGGGCAGACAGATTTCACCGCGGTAGCCATTCCACGGCCGATCGACGGGAGTCGCGATGTCGGAGACGATCCCCGGCCTACGCCGAACGCATGCCCTCCGCCCGGCGCGCGCCGCCGAGGTGGTGCCGTCACCGGTCGTGTATCGCCACCTCACCACGGGACCGCATCCGATAGACGGTGACCTGATCCGCGAATTCTCGCGTGCGGTACGACATGTGCCGTCGACGCGGCGCAGCGGACTTCCCGACGGGTACGAATCACCCACCCTCGTCGCCCCGCCCGCGTGTACCGCGACCGTATTCACCCCGGTACTGGGCGACATCCTCGCCGAATTCGTTCCCGACGGTGGGGCGGATCGAATTCTGCACGTCGACCAGGTGGTCGAGTTCCGGCGACCGGTCGTCGAGGGCGATCGGCTGACGTGTCGCACCGCCGTCGAAGCGTTCCGGCATTTCGCCGACTACCACGTGCTGTCGATCAAATCCGTCCTCGTCGATCGGCAGGGTGCGGTCAAGCAGACCGCGACCACATCGTTGCTGACGCGGATGGGCGGCGCGAGCGGGCCGGTATCCGAGCCGAGGGTCGTCCGCGGCCACGTCTGCGCGGCGCGGACGCGCGGATCGGCGGCGAACCCGAGGCCGATCGCGCTCGACGGACTCACCGCGGGATCCGAACTGCCGCGCTGGGATGTCGGATTGAGCCACGACGACCTCACCGGCTACGCACGGCTCACCGGGGCCACCGACACCACACCGAGCACGATCGAACTCGGCCTGGTCGCCACCTATCTCGGCAAGGCCGTGGGCGCGGACACCGGAATCACCCGGCTGCGTACCCAGGCCGCGCGCCACACCCACTATCTCGGCCTGCCCGCCCCGGACTCGACGACACTGCGATTCCACGGCCACGTCACCGCCGTCGACGTCAAACACCGGCGCGCGTCGGTCACCGTCACCGTGCACGCCGATGATCGCGGGCTGTTCAGCTACGCCGCCGCCGATCTCCGGCTCCCGGATTAGCCTGCGCGAAAAACTGGTTCGGGTGCGGCGAGACCGACCAGGCGCGCCAGGCGCCGATGCGATTCCAGCCGGGCGCGACGATCGTATGTGCTGGTGTGGACCAGGATTTCGTCGGCGCCGGTCCGTGCGATCAACTGCTCCACGGCATCCGCCACCTGCTCCTCGGTGCCGTGGATGTGATCACGCAACGCGTCGTCGTAGAGGCGGCGTTCACGTTCGGTGAACTCGAGTCGCTCGATCTCCTCCGGCGCCGTCAGCGCGGGGAACTCACCGCGTGTGCGCGAATAGACGTACGACCAGGCTTCGGGCAGCAACAGCCGGTGGGCTTCCTCGACGCTGTCGGCGATGACGACGGCGGCCGAGATCATGACGTACGGCTCGGCGCCCCAGGGGCTTTCGCGAAAATCGCGACGGTACTCCTCGATCGCCGCCGCCATCGACGCGGTCCCCGCGACGGGTGCGATCACCAGGGGAAGACCGAAGCGGGCGGCGCGCTGCGCGCCGGAACCGGTGGCGAGCAGGAAGGTCGGCACCCGCTGGCCTTCGGCGGGCCAGGCATGCACACCCGCCCGTCCGCGCGTGAAATATTCGAGCACCTCGGCCAGGCGAGCGTCGAAATCGTCGGCGTCGGCCTTTCCGTGACCGAGCGCGCGGCGTACACCGTCGGTGAAGCCGACCGAACGGCCGAGACCCATATCGATCCGGCCCGGAAACAGCGATTCCAGCACTCCGAACTGCTCCGCCACCACCAGTGGTTGGTGGTTCGGCAGCATCACGCCGCCGGTGCCGACCCGGATTCGCGAGGTCGCGGCCGCGACGGCCGCCGCGAGCACGGTGGGCGCCGATCCCGCGACGCCGGGCACACCGTGATGTTCCGACACCCAGAATCGGTGGTATCCCCATTCCTGCGCGTGCCGGGCGAATTCGACCGTCTCGCGCAACGCCTCCGGATGGCTCTGGCCGCTCCGCACCCGGGAACGGTCGAGTATCGAGAAGCGGACGTCCCGCGGTGCCGAGGTCATACCTGTGTCAACGCGGGGCGTCCCGGCTGATTCCGCCGCGACGGGTCACTGTGCTCCCGGCAACCCCAACGCCGTCGACAGCACCTTCCACGCGCGCGGCAGCTGCGCCTGGAAATCGACCCAGGTGTGCATTCCCGCGTCGGAGTAGTCGACGGTCGCGGGAATACGCAATTCGCCGAGTCGCGCGACAAGCCGCTCGGTGCACGCCCGCGCGCCCGCCTCGAGCGCGACGCCACCGCCCGCGACGGTCAGCGCGTCGACGATATCGGGTGACTGGGCCACCGCGACGAGGTCGGCGTGGGTCGGCGCACCGGAGGCGGCGGACAGGTACACCGCGGTCCCGCGCAACCGCTCGGCGTTGAGCACGGTGTCGTGGGCCACCCATTCCGGGGAGTTGGCCGGACCCCAGAGATTGTCCGCGTTCCCGCCGCGTGAGGCCACGGTGATACTGGTGACGGCGTGGCCGAGCGGGTCCGCCGTCGAATAACAGCCGCTCATCCCCGCGACCGCGCGATACTGTCCCGGATGGCGCTGCGCCAGCATCATGGCCGCTTGGGCGCCCATCGATACGCCCGCGATCGCGCGATCGCCGTCGGATCGCAACAGCGATTCCACGATGGGCGGCAATTCGGTGGTGAGGAAGGTCTCCCAGCGATTGAGCCCGAGCGCGGCGTCGTGGCGTTCCCAGTCGCTGTACATACTGCCGGTGCCGCCGCTGGTCAGCACCACGTCGACCGGTTTGTCCGCGAAGAACTCGGCGGCGCCGCCCTTGGTGAGCCATCCCGAGACCGGATCGCCGTCGACACCGTCGAGCAGATAGAGGGTCGGTCGCGGCTGGTCACCGGCGCCGCGCAGCACGTCGACGTCGATGACGCGGCGCATGGCCGCGGACGCGATATGCAGACGTTCGTGCCTGCCGCCCATGTTCTCGCTGCTCAGCAGCCCGGTGCGGGTCATCTTCGGGTCGATCGGCGGCGGAGGCGTGACCGAGGGGACCGGATTCGTCGGTTCGGCATCGCTGACCTGCGCGCCGACGAAGGCGACCGAGGCCGCGACGGCGGCGGCCATGACGGCGGCGGTGGTGATCGGTACTCGTGTGCTCATGAGACGCGGGCGGTCCGATTCGCGCGGCGGGCTTCCGCGGTCTCCCGGCGGCGGAAGGGCGCGGCGCCCTCGTCGAGCAGTGTGATCACGAAGGCAGTGTGCGCTACCGAGCGGCGTTGTGCCACCCAGGCCATGCGGGCCGTTCCCCGGCGCCGATCCGTGGCGGTCCCGGCGGCGGGATGCCCGCGGTCGCGGCGTGGAACACCGTGCGGCGAAAGGACTTCGGGACAGGTAACGTCCGTGCCGCGCCATGTGTCGGATTTCCGCACGCACGGCACGTCGACGCTGGTCGACGGGGTACTCACTCGCAACTCCTTCTGCCTGACGTGGAGTCCGGGCACACTGTGAGACTAGGTCGGCCGAGCCCGTCTCGAAAGACGATTACCCAGCTGCTGGTCGGTATCACAATCGCGGAGTTCGGAGGGGTCGACCGGTCACAACCGGCCGGTTCAGCGGTCGCCGATCCCCACGGCGTCGGCTTCGACCACGGGGTCGGTGGACTCGACCGGATACAGTCCGGGCGGTCTTCGGTCCTTTCTGACCCGGTCGAGCAACTCGTGCGCGCGGGCGGCCAGCTCGGGGATGCGCTCGGTGCGTCCCGCGACGACCGTGGCGGTCAACGGCACCTCGGCCACCGCGCTGACCAGTTCCAGTACTTCGGCCGTCATCGCGAGCGGGGTCAGCGCGCTCGCCGCCTCGCTCGGTACCAGCACGGTCCCCCCGTCGGTGGACAGCAGCGCCAGCGCGCGGGAGCCGAACGGGTCGGCCAGCGCCGACTGGACCCTGCGCAATTTCCTGCGGGCGGCCGCGTGACCGCTGCCGGGCCGCTTCTCGTCCGGATGCCGGGGTATCGATACCGCGACCACCTGGTAGACCGGGGCGATCGTGATACCGGTCTGCTTGGCCAGCTGGGCGACGCCGTGCCCGCCGAGCAGTGCCGAGACCAGGGTCTGGGCCGCGGTCTGGTGCTCCTTGGCGACGAGCCGATGCTCCTCGACATAGGCCGCCGACGCGGCCACCGTCACCATTTCCAGCGCCTGCACGATGAGCCGGGTGCCCGCGACCACCTGTTCCGCGTCGCCGTCGCCCGCCGCGGCGGCCAGGAATTCGAGGCCGGAGCGAATGCCGTCGTGATAGGCGCCGAGGACCGATTCCAGCGCGATGCCCTCGCGCGCCCATCGCACCGCGGATCCGGCTATCTCGTCCGGTTGCCTGACCGGCGTCGACCGTGGACCGAGCGTTCGTACCGCCGCGGCCAGACAGTTGCGCGTGACTCTTGTCAGATCACCCGTCGGATCACCGTGCGCGGCGCCACGTGGACGAGATGCCAGATGTTCGACGAGTCTGCTCTCCAAGGTCTTGATTCCGGACCCGGTTTTCATACCCACCATGACTACCGAAGACTAGCCACCCTCGCCTGGAATTACACTCCGCACACCCCGAACTTGGTATCTCATCAGGCTTTACACCCGGCCTTGGGCGAAATCACAAGCAGATCACGACGTTTCGCCCGACGGCGTTCGCAACTGTCTCAGGTAATCGTCCGATACCGGAATTCGCAATAGTTTTCGCGAATTGACGAGCAACTCGTCAGCCACCGTTGCGCGGTGCGTTCACGACCCCCGCGACGCGCAGGGAGCGCGTCCGAGGTGGCGGGTGCGCGGCGCCGGCCGCGCAGATTCCGACGCCGCGCAGCAGCAACGGTAGAACTCGGGACCGGCGTCGGCGGCATGCTCTGTAACAGTCACCAGCGGAAGGCCGATCTATCGGGATCGAGCACAAGGACCATCCGGTGCGGCGCGAGCACGCGCCGCTACCCTGAAGTGAGTGGAGCGCACACCGCCGTGAGCTGTCGCATCAGTTTCCCAGTACAGCTGTGCTGCGCGTCTCATCACGACTAGCATCGAGCGCCGCACCCGAAAACGGCTTCACGCCGACGGACGGGCAGCAACACCGAGTTCGAAGGACAACGCAGAACAAATGAGCGGTACGCGAGAAAAGCTGGAGGAACTCCGGGACATCCTGGAGCTCGCCGAGGAACCCGCTGGCGAGACCGGCATCGCGAAACGCAAGAGCAAGGGCATACCCAGCGCTCGGGAGCGCGTTCGCGCGCTGTTGGATCCGGGGTCGTTCGTGGAAATGGGCGCACTCATGCGTATGCCCGGCACCACCGGCGCGATGTACGGCGACGGCGTCGTGACCGGACGAGGATTGATCGACGGCAGGCCGGTCGTCGTGATCGCCCACGATCAGACGGTGCACGGCGGCTCGGTCGGCGAGATGTTCGGCCGCAAGGTCGCCGCCGCGATGGAATTCGCGCAGGAGAACGCCTGCCCGGTGGTGGCGATCAACGATTCGGGCGGCGCCCGTATCCAGGATGCGGTGGCTTCGCTGGCCTGGTACGCGCTGATGTGCGTGCGCCAAGGCGATCTGTCGGGTTTCGTGCCGATGGTCGCGGTCATGCTCGGCAAATGCGCCGCGGGCTCGGTGTACGGCCCGGTCAACATGGACGTGCTGGTCGCGACCGAGAAGTCCTACATGTTCGTCACCGGACCCGAGGTCATCAAGGCGGTGACCGGCCACACCGTCACCGCCGAGGAACTCGGCGGCGCCGCCGTGCAGGCCGAGATCGGCACCATCCACCATGTCGCGCCCGACGAGCAGGCGGCCTTCGACTGGGTTCGGTCGTACCTGAGCTACCTGCCGTCGAGTTGCCTCGAACAGCCGCCCGTCGTCAATCCGGGGCTCGAGCCGGAGCTGACCGCGCACGACCTGGAACTGGACTCGATCATTCCCGACGCCGACAAGGTCGGCTACGACATGCACGAGATCCTGCTGCGGATCTTCGACGACGGGGCGTTCCACGAGATCGCCGCGGCGACCGCGCAGAATCTGATCACCGGTTTCGCCCGCGTCGACGGGCGCAGTGTCGGCGTCGTCGCCAACCAGCCACAGGTGCTCGGCGGCGCGCTCGACGCGCAGTGCTCGGACAAGGCGACCCATTTCATCCGGCTCTGCAACGCCTACGGACTGCCGATCATCTTCGTCGTCGACACCCCCGGCGTGCTGCCCGGTGTCGAGGAGGAGAAGGCGGGCGTCATCAAACGCGGTGGACGCTTCTTCCGGGCCGTCATCGAGGCGACCGTGCCGATCGTGACCATCGTGACCCGTAAGGCCTACGGCGGCGGCTACGCGGTCATGGGCTGCAAGCAGCTCGGCGCCGATATCAGCCTGGCCTGGCCCACGGCCCGGATCGCGGTCATGGGCGCCGAGAGCATGGTGGGAATCATCGGGCGCAAGCAACTGGAGGCCGCCCCCGCCGACCAGCGGCCCGCGGTTCGTCAGCAGATGATCGACTTCTACAACGCCACCATGGCGACCCCGTGGATCGCGGCCGAGCGCGGATACATCGACGCGGTGATCGAGCCGTCCCAGACGCGGCTCGAGATCCGCAAGGCACTGCGACTGCTGCGCGACAAGGACGCGGTGCGCAAGCACAATCCGCGCAAGCACAGCCTCTTTCCCGTCTGATCGTCGACCGGCCGGTCGCGCGCGGTCAGTTCGCGTCGCGACCGCCCCAGGTGATGCCGACGGTCTCCCATTCGGTTTCCCAGAGCCGCGACCGTCGTCGATCCAGACCGCGACGCACCAGCAGATAGGCGGCGGCGCAGGCGAATACCGTCGTCGCGACGACGGCGCTACAGGTGAGCACCGCGCGGCTCAACGGCCGCGTCGGCGACGGCGGCTGCACCGGACGGCCGGTGTCGTTCAACCAGATCGGCACCACCGCACCGACTTTCACCATGACGTCGCTGTGGTAGTCACCGGCGTGTTCGGTCCCGTCGGGGTCGCGCCACGACACCTGCACCGGGGTGATCGGCGCGTACAGCGGCGCCTTGCCGACCTCGGTCACCGTCGCGTCGACCCGGTGCAGCCGGGCGGTCTCCTGTTGCACCGCACGACTATCCGTGCCGTAGATCGGCCGCCCGATGAGCAGTACCGCCAGCGGCACGACCGCCACGGCCGCCACCGTGAGCAACAGCGCGACGACCGCCTGCCATCGGTCCTCGCGCCTGCGCATCGGATTGCGGTCCAGGCCGACGCGGCGGCAGGTCCGGCGGACGATATCGACAGACCCGATCGTCATGACCGTGACTCCTCGACTCGGATTTCGGTGACAAGCGCGCCGAGGGTCGCGAAGAATCGGTCGACGAGCCGGGGCAGCGCCGCGGGGTCTTCGCCGTCCGCCCATGCCCTCGACGCGGCGAGCAGCATGCCCGATCCCGCGGCGACCGCGGCGGCCGGACGCAGATCCGATCCCGCGTCGACACCGAGACGTGCGGCGATGATGCGCACCGACTCCTGCCCGCCCTCTGCCCTGATCCGCTGATAGCCGGCGAACAGCGCGGGTTCGGACTCGATCCGCCGGAACAATTCCCACCGACGAATCAACCGTGACGCGTCGACTCCGCCGTATTCCGCGGTCAGCCAATCGTCGACCGCGCCGCGGAAGGCGACCAGCGGCGGTTCGGTGGCCGGACGACGCGACAGCGCGTCGTTGAGCCGGTGCACGTCCTGGTCGACATCGCCGAGGACGGCTTCCTCGATCGAACAGAAATGCCTGCTGAAGGTCCGCCGGGTCACACCGGCGCGTTCGGCGATCTCCTCGACACCGAGCGCACCGAAGCCGCGCTCGGCCAGCAGGTCGAACGCCGCACGCGACATGGCCTCGCGACTGCGGCGGGTGCGCAGCCTGCGACCGTCCGGATCGACGTCACCCATGGTCGACGTCATCGTCGGTACCCATGGCACCATCCTACAACTATTGTCCCAATGAGACATTTGATTCGCGGTGCGGTCACCGGTGACGACCACGCCCGCTCCGCGCTCCGGACCCTCCCGCACCCTCATGCAGGACGGATAGCCGCACGACATCGCGGTGAAACGGGCGGATCCGCCGCAAGGTTTGTGAGTTGTCACGAATTGTCGCGGAAATGCGGGCGCCGACCCCGCGGGAACTTCGGCGCAATATCCGGCGCGGAACGACCGGAGATAATCGAATAGTGTCCGAGCACAGTCCGATTCGAGCCGCGTCGTGACCGCCGACAAGCCTTCCACCAGCCCTGATCATGGCTGCTTGACCGCAGTTGAATCCAGGGTTACAAATGAATTCTCCGCCGACCCGAGCTGTTCGAACCGGCCGACGAGAATTGCACGCCAGTGGTTACCGATGTCATCGACGTGGTCGCGGAGTTCGCGATCGATCGCACCGCAGTATGGGATCTGTTGCTGGAGCCGCAGACGTATCCCAGGATTTTCCCCGGCATCGGAGCGTGCGAACCGCTGGAGAGCGTCGACGGACACACGATGCTGCGCTTCCGGGTCGGCACCGCCGAACTCGGCATCCGCACGCACACCGTGCGGGTCGTGATCGGCCGCATCCGCGACGGGTTCGAACTACAGTGCCCCACCGAGGGCAGTTTCGCCTCCGTGCGATTACTCGGAGACGACCAGCGCACCCGCGTGATCATCACCTTCTTCGCACCGACCCGCATGCATCCGGCGCTGGCGGACATGTCCAACGCCGTCGTCGCCGACTGGACCCACAACGGCTTACAGCGGATCGAGGATCTGGTACTCGGCGCGAACACCTCCGTCGTGGTCAACGGCGAGGATTCGCCGGTGCGCAGGCGTGCCGAGGTCGCCAAGCAGATCGTGTCGAGCGGAGTGATGCGCACCTACCGGATCGATCGCGGCATCAAACAACTGCGGCGACTGTCGGAGTGGGGTTTCAATCTCGCGGGCGGCTACGCGGCCGCGGCGGCCTACTCCCCTGCCCGGGCCGCGATGGTCGACGGACATGTCACCAGGACATTCGACGAGATGCACCGTCGCACGAACGCGCTCGCCGCCGCCATGCACGCGAACGGACTCGCCGCGGGCGACGCGATCGGCCTGCTGGCCAGGAATCACGGCGGCATGGTCGAGGTGATGGTCGCCGCGGGCAAACTCGGCGTCGACGTCGCCCTGCTCAACACCGGTCTGCCCACCCGCCGCATCGAGGAAGTCGTCCAGCGCGACAAACTGTCCGCACTGTTCGTCGATGCCGAATTCGATCACCTCGTGCAGTACCTGCACTCCGATATCGCACGCTACGCCAGCGATATCAGGGCACCAGGCACCGGCCACCTCACGGTGGACGACCTGATCGAACAGCGACACGAGACCTTTCCCAGGCCGACGCACCCGGGCAAGCTGATCGTGCTGACCTCGGGCACCTCGGGCACCCCGAAGGGCGCGCGCAGGCCGCATCCCAAGGGTTTCGCCACGGTCGCCGCCCTCCTGTCGCGCATACCGATGCGCATCGATGACACCATGCTCATCCCCGCCCCGCTGTTCCACACCTGGGGTCTGGCCGCGTTGCAGCTGAGCACCGCGCTGCGCGCGACGGTGGTACTCCCCGCCCAGTTCGATGCCGAGGACTGTCTGCGGCTCATCGCCGAACATCGGGTCACCACCTTCATCGCGGTGCCGATCATGGTGCACCGCATTCTCGAACTGCCGGTGCACATCCGAGAGCGCTACGACACCTCGAGTCTGCGGGTGGTCGCCAGTTGCGGTGCGCCGCTGGCGGCGAACACGGTGTTGCGTTTCATGGACGGCTTCGGCGACATCCTCTACAACGTCTACGGCTCCACCGAGGTGTCGTGGGCTTCCGTCGCGGACCCGTCCGATCTGCGCGCCGCGCCGACCACGGCGGGCAGACCTCCGCTCGGCACCAGGGTCGCGGTACTCGGCCCCGATCTGAAGCCGCTCCCGGTCGGCGCGACCGGCCATATCTTCGTGAGCAACCACATGCTCTTCGACGGCTACGTCAACTCGGCGCCGCCGAACGAAGCGGACGGCATGATCGACACCGGCGACCTGGGCTATCTCGACGCCACGGGTCGGCTCTACATCGACGGCCGCGATGACGAGATGATCATCTCCGGCGGCGAGAACGTCTTCCCGCGACCGGTGGAGGAGGCGCTCGCCTACCTGCCCCAGGTGAGCGAAGTCGCCGTGGTCGGCGTTCCCGACCTGGAGTACGGTCAACGTCTGGCCGCGTTCGTCGTCAAACACGAAGGTTCGGGCCTGGATTCGGATATGGTCCGCAGTTACATCCGGCATCGGCTGAGCAGATTCTCCGTGCCGCGCGATGTCACATTCCTCAGTTCGCTGCCGCGCGGTGAGACCGGCAAGATCCTCAAGCGGTTGCTCATCGGTCCCGGTGCCGCCGACCCGCCCATCATCGGCACGGTCGCGCCGGGCACACCCTGAGCGAAGGGCCGCCGCGCGCAGGCCGCGGCCTCCGGCATCCGTTGCGCTACTGTACATTTCATGACGCTCGAGCAGTGTCGCTGTGAGTACGACGAAAGTGTCCCGAACAGCGCCGATTCGACGGAACCGGCCTTAATCTCGAGATATGTCAGCCCTCGACCAGCTCGAAACATGAACGCGCACAGCTCACCGGGCATCATCGTCCGGAGCAACGAGATACTCAACTTCTTCGGCAAATGCCCGGCGTGCGGATATCCCGCGCGAGCGAGCGACGCCAGGGGCGTGCGGACCGTCAGCCCGCTGCGCGCGACGGTGTCGGCCACCTGCGAGCTGCCGTGCGGCTGGTCCGGGCAACTGCCGCTCACGATCATGACCTGATCGGCATGCGGTTGCGTACCTCCTTCGCGCAGCGGGTACTTCGCGTCGCGCTGCTGATCGGCTGCGTCGCGCTCGCCGGGTGCGGCGCCGCCACCGCACCGACCGCCGCGTCCGGCGCAGGTCCGTCCTGGGATCCCTGCGCCGAGATCCCCGACGCGATGATCGGCCGGGTCGGGTTGGACCCGGCGTCCGAGCGCAGGGATATCGCCATCGCGCCGGGACCGAAGTGGGCGGGGTGCGGCTGGAGCGGCGCGAGTACGGCGCTGCGGATCTTCTCGGCCGACCGCGAGTCGGCCCGGGATGTGCGCGAGGCACCCGGCGCACACGACTTCGCCGAGGTCACGGTGGCGGGACGCGCCGGGGTGCGCTACCGGCCGGACTACGCCGACCCCACCGCGGACTGCGGTCTGGCCTTCACCACGGCCACGGGCGGTCAGATCCGGCTGCGGCTGGACGTGCGGCCCGATCCGGCGACCGCCACTCCGGCCTGTGATCTGCTGACGCGCACCGCCGAGGTGCTGGTTCCCGTCCTGCCGTGATCGGGCCGGATCAGCGCAGCAGTACTTCGGCGGTGGCGCGTCCGAACAGTTTGCGCCGTTCGCACGTCGCCGTCAGTGCGATGGTGGCCGAGCGTCTGCCGACATCGATCGCCTTCACCCTGCCGCCGAATTCGATCGTGCTGTGCCGGTCCGATTCGACCGGAACGAATCCGGCGAACCGCACCGAGTACCCGGTCACCGCGGCCGGATCCCCGAGCCAGGACGTGAGGTAACCCGCGCCGAGACCCATGGTGAGCAGACCGTGCGAGATCACCGCGGGCAGTCCGGCCGCCTGGGCGACCTCGTCGCTGAAATGGATGGGGTTGGCATCACCGGAGACACCGGCGTAGTTGACCAGGTCACCACGGGTGAGCCGCACCCGTAGCGGTGGCAGCTCGGTGCCGACGGCGAGATCCTCGAAGGTGGGCATACTGCGTGAGCGGCGACCGGGCGGCAGCGCGAACAGCCGATCCGTGTCGACCTGCTCGTGATACTCGAGCAGGCCTGCCGCGCTCAACGGATCGATGTCGGCTCGCGCGTCGCGCCGGTCGCTCGATGATCCGCCGCTCAGGATCACCCCGTCGACGGCACGGGCGAGTTCGCCTGCCACGGTCGCCCCGGTCTGCGCGACCACGGTCGTGTGCGCGGATTGCACCGTTTCACCGTAGTGGTCGGTGAGGAGGTTCTCGACGACCATGAAATCCTTGTCGCCGAATCGCCGGAACGACTCGACGTGGGAATCGCAACGCAGCCGATCACCCGCGACGAGCGGGCGCCGCATCCGTATCCGCTGCTCGGTGTGGAGCACCTGGCCGAGGTCGTAGCCGGTGAGTACCGACTCGAACAACATGCGCTGCAAGGTGATCCAGAGGATCGCCGGAAAGGTCAGCGGCGCGATCAGGCCGTCGTACCCCAGCGCGGCGGCCGCGCCCTCGTCCCGGTGCGCCGGATGCTCGTCGCGTACCGCTCTGGCGAACTCGCGGATCTTCTCCCGGCCCACCTCGTAGTGATCGACCATCCGGTAGCGACGTCCGACCAGGGCTGCTGCCTGCTCGGACGGGGTCATGGCTGGGGTGACGGTGGTAGAGGCGCTCACGTGGGTAGATCGCGCGCCGACGCTCGAACGCAACGATCCACCCCGTTATCGGCCGTTCCGATCAGCACTCGTTCGGCGCGGGCACCCCTCGCAGACGCTCGTCCATCCAGAGGATCGCCTCGGGGAAACCGAGCCCGCCCGCGATGACGTGCTCCCCGAGCACACTGCGATAGACGGCGCTCACCCCCAGTGCGCACTGCTCTCGGAAAAGGTTCCGCGCGCCCTCGGCGGGGATCCACCACTCCTGCTCACCGTTGTAGATATACAGCGGCACCGGCGATTTGATGCCCTCCATCCTGGTCTCCCGATAGATCTGCGCCGCGAATTCCGAATTCAGCGGATCGGGGAAATTCGCCGCGACGTCGATCGGCAACAACAGCAGGCCAGCGGCGCCGAAGACGTCGGCGCACAGATCCTTCACCGGCGAGGTCGCGATCCATTGCGCGAGATTGTTCATCCGGCCGAGAATCTCGGTGCGCTCGCGGGCGATGCCGAGCACCGCGCCCATGAACACCCCCGAAGCCAGATTGGCGTTCATACTGCGCGACAGGATCTCGTAGTCGGCGGGCACTCCGCCGACGACGGCACCCACGACGACGTCGACCAATTCCGGTGCGTAGTCGGGCATCACCTTCACCGCGCCGTGCGTCGCGATCGCGCCTCCGGAGTAGCCGATCAACCCGAAGCCGCTGTGCCCGAAGTCGTCCGGAAGCAGTCCGCGCACCGCGCGAATCGAGTCGAGGATGGCGTGACCCGCGACGACCGGTTCGGCGTAGGCCATCCGCGGTCCCTCGTGGTCGGGAACCAGGACCGCGTATCCACGCAGCAGGGCGAGTTGGATCGCGGGCGGAATGTAGTCCGTCACGCTGATATCGCTGTCCCAGCCATTGGCCATCGTGTAGCCGGGCGTGCAGTCCCGGCCCAGTCCGTTGATCGGCAGATTGTTCACCAGCACCGGTCGACCGCCCGGCCCCGGCCACGCGCCCAGGGGCGTGACGAGTGTCGCGGTGGCGAAGGAGGGTCTGCCGTAGACATCGGTCGTACGGAATTTCAACAGCAGCGCCCGATCGAACGGCATCAGGACGAGCGCGCCCGCGGTGGCGCTGACATCACGCACCTCGATCAACTGTCCCGGCGCGAAAGTGTCGAGATCGGCGGGCCATTCGTCGAAGATCGGATCGCGCACCGGGGACGGCAGCACCGCCGCCCGCAGGGCCGCCAACTCGGGTTGGCCGTCCGCCACCTCCACCTGCGGTGAATTCGGTGGTGCGGCCGCGACGACGGGCGGTGCGGGAATCACCGCGTCGATCCACTGTTGCAGGCCCGGCAGGATCGAACCCGAGGTGTCGACCAGCGGCGGCAGGCCCGAAAGGTCGGGCAGCGCGGGCAATCCGGGAATCACGGGCGGCGGCGGCTCGGCATGGGCTCGACCGGACACGGCCGGGACGACGAGCAGCATCGTGAGGAACAGGACACGCAGAAATCTCATAGCACACGCCTCTGGGTGCGATTGCGGGTTCGCTGCGCCCCGGCGTGTGCGGATTTCGACCTCGAAATGCCCCCTTGTCGTGCCGGTCGCAGAGCACTCAGGCTAACCCGACACGCCCGGGCGCAGGCCCGACCGTTTTCGAGTTGTGCGTGTCACGACGCCGAATCGCAACAAGGAGAACCGAATTCCCGAAAACTGTGTCCCCAACAGTTACTCGGCGCACTCAACAGTTGGTCGGTGCCGACTCCCCCCGGAATCTGGCGTCCAGCCAGCTCAGCGCCGAGGGAATGCCGATGACGGCGGCGGTGAGATGGTCCGGCACCGGAATCTGTTCGGACTGCACCCGTA
Organism: Nocardia noduli; assembly: GCF_019038455.1. Taxonomy (NCBI): domain Bacteria; kingdom Bacillati; phylum Actinomycetota; class Actinomycetes; order Mycobacteriales; family Nocardiaceae; genus Nocardia; species Nocardia noduli. The sequence goes on along the minus strand of NZ_JAFMPL010000003.1, from coordinate 109,099 downwards.
CTCCGGCGGCACACCAGCGCCGATCGGTGTTCACCACCGAGTCGACCGGGATGAGGGCATCGATGGGCGAATGCCATTCGAAGACCGGGGTTCTCGGCACCCCGTCGTAGAGTTCGAGACTGTTCTCCTCCACCACCGCACGGGCGGTGCTGTTACCGATCATCGTGGTCGTCTTCGCGAAATCCACTGCGCCGTGTCCGGCGCCGGTCGCGATGATGTCGTTGGTGCAACTGTTCGCGATGGCGTCGCGCGCGGCCAGACCGCGTTCGTTGAGCTGCTCGCTGAGCGGAAACCGTTCGGGATATTCGCGTTCCAGTCCGAGACCGGCGGCCAGCGCCAATCCGAAGACCGGATGCGCACCGAGCCCGAGTCCTTCCATCATCTTCACCAGGTTCATCGGCACGCCACCCATCGCCGCGCCCGCGATCTCCAACTCCGGCGCGTAGCGCGGCGCCATGGCCGCCGCCCATGCCGTCGCCATGCCACCGCCGGAATAGCCCGCCATGGCGACCCGACTCTTCGCGACCCGCAATTCGGCGACCTGCTTGACCGCCTTGATCCCGTCGAGGGTGATCTGTCCGCCGAGTCTGGCCGCGCCGTAGGCGAATTGGGGCCCCAGATGGTCGGGTAGCGCGACACTCCAACCGCGCGCGAGCAGGACGTTCCACCCGGGCGCCTCGCGGACGACCAGATTCGGATCGCCGGTGTAGAGCACCCGCGACACCGAGCATTCCGCGCCGAGTCCGTTGATGATGTGCTGGAACGACAGCAGCGGACCGTCTTCGCGGTGCGCGCGTGGCGTGAGCACCGTCGTGGTCGCGGCGATCGGCTTGCCCTCGGAATTCGTCGAACGGAACCGCACGACGGTCACGCTGGTCTCGGGAAAGATCGACAGGGGCGGCATCGGGCGCACCGCGATCACATCGCCGGGCTTGCGATCCGCGAGATCCGCGGGCACCGCGTAGAAGGGATCCGGATCGGGCGCCGGATACAGCGGTGCACCGTGCCCGGGTGCCGCCGAGGCGATGAAGAGCAGCACGCCGAGAACGAATACGCGCAGAGCCCGCCGCCGACCACCGCGGCGCACATCACCGAATCGCACGACGTGCACCTCCCCATCGGCCGACGTCGTGGACAATCCTCGGTACCGGCCCACCCGAACGCCAGTGTTCGTGGGGTATGTGTTGACAATTCACAAGACGTCGCCGGTTCGATTGTGTGGATCGAAGAAGGGCCGCTGGTGAGTCTCCCAGCGCTCGCGGAGACGCGCTGTGACTTGTCAAGCGCTCCGGCAGGAACATGTTCCTCACCATGGTGTCGACCTACCTTCGTAGACAGCGGGCGATATCACGCCTGGTCGGAAGGGAGACCGTGGCATGGACGGCACTGCGACAACCGAGGCGACGAACGGCACGGCGATGATCAGCGCGGCGACGAACGGCGCGCGGGAAGTTCCGACCCAGCGGGTGACCGTCTACTTCGATGGCACGACTCCCGAGGACGCCCTCGTCCTGGAATACGCGGCGACCCGGACCGAGGCGTGGGAGTTCACCACGGCCGCGGTGCACGCGGGCCTCACCGTCACCGTGGACGGCATGATCCGCCCCGATCTGCGACGACTACCGTGCCGGTCGCTCTGGCGCTGAACACCTCACAGCCGGTCGAACAGCCCACGCAGGAACGCGAGCACATCGGGAAAGGCCTGGCTCGCGCCCCCCAGATGATCACCCGAATAGATGCCGACCCGCAGGTCCGCGCCGCCCGCCGTCAGGTCGGCGATCAACTTGGCGCCGAGCGGGGCGGGTACCTCGAGATCCGTCAGCCCCTGCCCGACGAACAACGGCGTCGCGTACCCGGTCGTCGGAATCTCCAGCATCGCCCGCACCGCCTCGAGCAGGGCCGGATCGCGAAGCGGACGCGCGAGCATGTCGCCGATGGCGATATCGCGGACGAGCGCGTCCGCGTCCGCGACGCAGTTCTCCTCCACCACGCGCACCACCGCGGCGCCGGTGGGCGTCAGATAACCATCGATATCCAATTCGGGCGCGGTCGCCCGTAGTCCCGCGACGATCATGGCGAAATAGGCGGTCGTGTTGCGCAGCGGCAGTCGCGGTATCCACGGACCGAACAGCGGGGCGAGCAGTTCCAGATTCGACGGGGCCCCGGTGGCTGCCGCGCCGCGGAAATCGAGTTCGGGGGCGTCGGCCGCGGCGGAATGCGCGGTGAACAGGGCGGTCTGGCCGCCCTGGGATTGTCCGAGCACCGCCCAGCGGGAACTCAGCTCGGGCGCCGTCGCGCGGGCGGCCCGCACCCCGTCGATGACACTGCGCGCCTGCGAAGGACCGTCCAGGTAAGGGTGCGTGCCCGGTGTGCCGAGACCGACGTAATCGGAGATCACGACGGCGTACCCCGCCGCCAGCAACGCCGGATAGACCGACTTCAGATAGTAGTCGCGCGGGCGCAGCGTGAAAACGCAATGATCGGCGATGCCGACGGTGCCGTGCGCGTAGGCCACGATCGGCCATCCACCCGGTGGCGGCGTTCCGGTCGGCAGATAGACCGCGCCTGCGCTCAGCATGGGACCGCGCGGACCGCGCGATCGGTAGATCAGGCGGTGCGCGGTACTCGCCTGCGGCACCGACGCCTCGTCCGGCAGCGGTCCCACCTCGATCACCGAACCCGGGTTGTCGGCCGGATCCGCCGACACCTGGCCGGACAGCGCGACCGTCACCGCCAGCGCCGTCGCCGCAGTGCCCGAAATTCTCCGAGTCCACTTCATCGATCGACTATCACCACCGCGAGCCCATTTCGGCAAGCCACCACATACTGTGGCTCGGCGTCGACGTTCACGGGTATGCCGGGGAATGGCTACGCTCGAGTAGGCACCGCCAGGATCGAGAGGATGGATGTGACACCGAGAGCCCGGGGCCGAGCCGGAACCCCCCGAACCCGCTCCCCGCGAGTTACCGCCGTGATGATGGCAGCGCTGGCGATGTCATCGGTCGCCGCCGGATGCGGTACCGGGAATTCCCACGATTCCGTCGCCGCCCCGGCACCGACGACAACGACGATCGTGGCGACGACATCGGCCGCCGCTCCCGTCGGCACCGACACGGTCGCCCTGCCGACATTCGACCCGTACGCCGACCTTCCGCTCGTCGATCACGTGGAGTGGACCGAGAGCGTGGACGGCCCCCGACTGCTGGTCTACCCGACCACCGCGGGTAGGCGCACCACGTCGGCGGGCAACGAGGAACGCGCATGGCAGGAAGTGCTCGCGCACTCACCCGACGCCGAAACCCCCGGCATGCGTGATCAATTCGTCTGCCATTGGGACTGGGCGAGGCTGGTCCAGCCGAACAAGCCGAGCTGGAATCTCGAACCGTGGCGACCGGCCGTCGGTTATCAGGGCACCGTTGCGGCGTCGTGTAATCCCGGCGGTCCCGAACGCTGAGCCCGGCGGCGCGGTCGATCCCCGGATACCGGAAGCACCGAAACCTACGACAGGAAGGATCGATCGATGCATATCGTCATCGCAGGCGGCCACGGAAAGATCGCGCTACTGCTGGCCGAGGCGGCCGCGCGGCGCGGGGACACCGTGGACGGTCTCATCCGCGACCCACGCCACGCCGACGAGGTCCTCGCCACCGGAGCCAGGCCCGTCGTGGTCGACCTGGAATCGACCACTTCCGCCGAACTCGCTGCGCTCGTGAAGGGTTCCGACGCAGTGGTTTTCGCGGCGGGAGCCGGTCCGGGCAGCGGCGTGGCGCGCAAGTACAGCGTCGACCGCGACGGTTCGGTACTGCTCGCCGACGCCGCCGAGGCGGCAGGTGTTCGCAGGTTCGTGCAGATCTCGTCCATGGGGGCGGGCGAGCCGCCCGCCGCGGGCACCGACGAGGTGTGGGCCGCCTATATCGACGCGAAAACGCAGGCCGAGAACGATCTCCGGCGCCGCGATCTCGACTGGACGATCGTGCGGCCGGGCCGCCTGGTCGATACCATCGGGACCGGACTGGTCCGGCTCGGTGCGCCGCCGATCGGCCGTGGCGATATACCGCGCGCCGATGTCGCCGCCACCATCGCCGAATTGCTGCACACCCCCGCGACCGCCGGCGCCACGCTCGAACTCGTCGGCGGCGACACCCCCTTCGCCGATGCGATCGCCGCAGCCATTAGCTGAAAGATAGCCATAGCCGTTGAGGTGGTGTCGGATTGCGGATGCCCCGGCATCGGCGTCACGCCGCCACCTCACCCGACGGACGGTCACCACCCTTCGGAGCCGGACGTCGCATCGACAGCGGCGGCGCAGCGCCCTCCTCCCGATCCACCCCCTGCCGGACAGGGTTATGTCACAAATCGACAGTCGATATTTCGACGAACCGTCCGGTTCGGCTGAGCAGACCTCATAATCCGCCCCGAAAAATGGTTCGTGCGAATGCAATCGATCGTGCAGATGCACTTGCATACCCACGGTCGACGGTCCTAAACTCAGTCCCGCAGAGCTTTACAGGGGACAACCAGGGGAGGCCGTGTGTGCGAACCGACGGCCGAGTCGCCAATGGTTTGCTGCCGCCACATGTCAGGGGTTTTCAGATGGACCGACCACTTTCCGGCGGCAGGCTCGGGTACGCCGACGCCGCACTGGCCGACCAGCCAGCGAACGGTATGACAACTATGAGCACATATGCGGCCCGCAACGGCCACAGGAATATCGCGTACTCGCGGGAGACCGCGGTCGCCTTCGTCATCGACGCGGTCGAATCCACCGGTGCCGCCACCCGGAACGATTTCGATATCGACCGGATCGTCTCCATCGCGCACGCGATGGCCGACGATTGGGATATGAAGGCCTTGCAGCCGGCCACGTTCTGGCGCATCGCCTCCAGTTTCATCAAACAGTAGCGTCATCCGACGCCGCCGCACGCCGTCGGGCTTCCACACCGCCGTGGAGGCCGATGAGCCTTTTCGTGTCGACATATCGACTATCGACGCGTCAGAGGCACGCGGAATAGCGCCGCGAGAATTTCGGCGGGACCGTTGTATGTCCCCGTTGCCCTGTGCAGCCACACGGTCCGAGAAAGTCGACGTGTGCCAAGAAAACCTCGCTCGTCACCGCACAAAGAAATTGGGTGTTTGCCGATTCGATCGGCAAACACCCAATTCTTTCAGGCAGGTATCAGCGCTCGGTCGCGTACTTCCGCAACATGTCGATCGACTTCTCCGGCGGCAATGCCTGGACGCTCAACCGGTCCATCACCGACAGATACTGGGCGAGATCCTGCCTGCGATCCAGATACAGGGCGCTGGTGAGATGTTCCAGGTAGACGATATCCGGAAGTTCCGGCTCGGCGAAACGCAGAATGCTGAATGAGCTTCCCGCGGCGGCATGTTCACCGGCCGAGTACGGAAGTACCTGGATGGTGATATTCGGAACGTCGGCCAGCTCGATGAGATGTTCCATCTGTTTGCGGTGCACGGCCGCGCCGCCGACGGGCCGTTGCAGCGCCGCCTCGTCGATGACCGCCCACACGATGGGCGGTTCGATGGGGCGGAACAGCAATTGCTGCCTGCGTTGGCGGACGGCGACGCGACGATCGGTGTCGGCGTCGTCGGTGCCCAGCGTGAGGACCGCCTTGGCGTATTCGGGCGTCTGCAACAGGCCGGGCACCAAATGCGCTTCGTAAGTACGGATCTTGCCCGCCGCCTGCTCCAGCCCCAGATAGGTACTGAACCAGGATGGCAGCAGATCGCTGTAGCGATGCCACCAGCCGGGTTCGTTCGCTTTCCGCGCCAGATCCAAGAATGCTTCGCGCTCTTCTGGATCGATGACGCCGTACAGCGTCAGCAGGTCGCGGATATCACGCTCTTTGAAGCCGGTGCGGCCCAATTCCAGGCGACTGATCTTCGCGTGCGATCCACGGATGGACTCACCGGCATCCTCTCGGGAGATACTCTTGCTCTCCCGGAGTCTGCGTAGTTGTCCACCGAGCGCGATCCGAAGCACTGTCGGACCACGTTCCGCGACAACTGATTGCGCACGACCGTCGTCATCGGGTTCTGCGATCATGGAGTTCGTCTCCGATACTCGAGGTTGCCCATCAGTGTGTCACATACGCACCCCTGTAGGACACACCGCACCGACCGCAATGTTACCTCTCAGCTAGTCAAATCGTCGAACTCTCCCGCTTTGGCACCGCGAACGAACGCGTCGATCTCCGGCCGGGTATAGAACAGCACGCTTCCCTCGGGATCGCGCGAGTTGCGCATGGCGACCATGCCACCCGACGCCTCGGCGACCTCCACGCAGTTCCCACCATTCGGACCGCTGAACGAACTCTTGCGCCAAGCGCTTTCGATCTTGCGCACAGATGTATCGGGCATTTTCCACTCCTCGGATCACACCGGTGTAGTGACGAATCATGTTTTCGGACTTGCAGATGCACGCTCAAACGTTCTTGCATCCGCACGGACGCGAGGACGATAGCACGGAGTTCACCGTGGCGCACCGAATAGATCAGACCTACCGGTCGGCTTTATTGGGCTATTCCGTTGCGGCCACACGAATCCCGTGCTCAGGTCACCGATCCGGGCCGCTCGAGTGACCCGAATCTTGTACTGTCACAGTGCACATCGGATGTACCAGCCATTCGCGACACCCTTCACGGCGTGCCGCCGAACACGCTTGTTGAGGAGCCAGAAGAATGTCAGAAGACAACTCCCCCTTGATCAGAACCGATATTCCCCATTCGGCCCGCATCTGGAACTACTGGATGGGCGGCAAGGACTACTACGAAATCGACCGCATCGCAGGTGATGCCGGCATCGAGGTCGACCCCGACATCACCACCATGGCGGTGCAGTCGCGCCAGTTCCTCATCCGCGCGGTCACCTACCTCGCGGGCGAGGTGGGCATCCGCCAGTTCCTCGATATCGGCACCGGGCTGCCGACCATGCAGAACACCCACCAGGTGGCGCAGAGCGTCGCACCCGAATCGAAGGTCGTCTACGTCGACAACGACCCCCTCGTCCTCACCCACGCCAGGGCGCTACTGACCAGCACCACCCCCGAAGGTGTGACCACCTACGTGGATTCGGACTACCACTTCCCCGAGCAGATCATCGCCGACGCCCGCAACGTGCTGAATTTCAACGAGCCGATCGCCGTCATGTTCATGGGCGTGCTCGGCCACGCCAAGTCCTACGACGAACTGCTGCGCATCGTGCACACCGTGCTCGACGCCGTCCCCGCAGGCAGCCATCTGGTGATGTGGGACGGCAGCGACGACAGTCCGGCCTACGTGACGCTGTGCGAGAACTACACCGGAACCGGTGGCACACCGTATGTTCCACGGCCTCAGGCCCAGATCCGCGCCGTCTTCGACGGCCTCGACCTGGTCGAGCCCGGCTTCACCTCGATCACCCAGTGGCGTGCCGCGGACACCGAAGTCGGCGAGACCCGTCCCATTTCGGCCTACGGCGCGGTCGCCCGCAAAGTCTGAGCTGCTTTCCCGCGAATTCGAAGCAGCCCGTGGCGGTTTCCGACCGGTAGGTCGGAAACCGCTATTTTCATACCAGGAGGTTTTTTCCGAATACCGTGGGCGTTCTTGCAAATGTACTTGCATCCGCAACGTGCGAACGCATAAACTCGTTCTCGTGAAACGGGGAGATAACGCCGAGACAACTCTCCGGCGTCATCGCGCACTTCGACTCCCCCGAGCCGCAAGCGAGGGGCGGTCGATATGAGCCAGGCATTTCGTGCTCCCCGTTCGTCCGGAATCAACGGCGTCGGTATTGATGTAGCACGGACCCACACCGTCGCGGAACGAGCGGTGACCGACTGCGGCGCCGAACCGGGCGGCCTCACCTACCGTCGCGCTCGCGAAATCCTCACCCTCCACGAGGTTCACGGACCACAGTGTCGCCAGTGGCTCGCGGCGGCCGCGTATCTCTCCGCCGGCCTCGACGACGAGTAGCTCGCAAATCCACTTGTGCACACCGATGTTCGTACAAATGTGCTTGCATTTGTACCACACACGGCCCTACACTCGAGCGCGTTAGATCAGGGGATTTCGCATCCGGAGCCCGCGCCGACGTCGCCGAGCGGATTTCGGGTGCGCCAGTAGTCCAGAGGCGCGCATGGACCAGTCACCACACCGTTCCCGCAGGCTCGGCATCGCCGACATCGCCGCCGTTTACGGCACGGAGGCCTTACATCACCGCATCGCCCAGTTGCGTGCGAGCGGTCAGCACTATGCCGCGGTAGCCATCGAGCACGAAATCCGCAGCGGCGGAGCGGCGGAGCGCGCCGGCGGGTAGGCCACACCCACCCCCTCGAGGGCCTCGGCGACCGCGGCAAGCCCGCGGCGCCGCGCTCTCGTCGGCGACGCCTCGATCCGATTCCCCCGCAACGGGTCCCGGGGGCCCTGCGAGAACTCTCCAGTACCAGAAGATGTCCCATGAACCCTCGCCAGGTTCATAACTATTTCGTATAGTGATGTAACAATTCGGACGCAGATGTATTACGCCCGAGAATCACTGGAGCGACGTATGACCTTCTCCACGCTGGACCTGTCCGCTGAAACGCCGGACTCGGCGCTCGAAATCGGCGGCCGACCCGCGTCGGTGCCGCTGCAGAACACAGACCGGGTCGCCTCACGCATGGTCGGATACTTCGCCACCTGTATGGCGCCGTGCCGAACCCTGCCGGGTGAGCAATTGCGCGGAGACGTCACCAAGATGACCAGGAGTTGTCTGGCATTGGCCGCCGAGATGTTCGACCGGCGCTCGGTCCCCGATGACGCGCGCCTGGGCGAAGTGCGCGAGGCCGCCGCGCAATGGGCGAGGGAGGCGGTACCGCTCGGCACCATCCTGCGCGCATACCACCAGGGCCTACGCATAGCGTTCGGCCTGGTCACCGCACGTGCCAAGGCCGACGACGTCGACGAACTCCTCGTCGCGACCGATCTCATGCTCGAACTGCTCGAGGCGATCACGGTCGCGGTGTCCGATGCCTACGTCGACGAACAGCACCTGGTCGCCAGGGAACATCAGACGGCATCCCAGACGCTTGCCTCGGCATTGCTGAGTGGGCGCCGCAGCTCGGCGCTGGCACGGCAGGCCGGAATTCCGATCGCGGACTCCTACGAGGTGGTGGCGCTGTCCATCCCCGAACACCCCGACGAGCGTGACCCGCGGGTGGACTCCCAGGTCGCCGCACGGCGCAAACTGCGCAGGTTACAGTCCGAACTCGCCACCTCGTTGGAATCGCGGGCGCTGACCCTGCTCTCCACCAAGGGCGGGACACTGCTCATCCCCGTCTCCGACGCGGGCCCGACCCTGACGGCCGAGGTCCTGGCCAGGCTCACCGAGGCCGCCGGGGTGCCGATCACCGCGACCGTGGTGGTCACCGAAACCGATCAGGTACCCGAGTCCGCGGATCAAGCCCACGAACTGCTCAATCTGGTGCGGGTCGGCGGACGCGAACCGGGCCTGTACCAGATGGACGATCTGGCGGTGGAGTATCAACTGACGCGCGGCGGACCCGCGGTGCGGCGGATCGCGACCATCCTGGAGCCGCTCGACGCCCACCAGGAATTGTTCGACACCATGCGCGCCTACCTCGGCAACGACATGAACCGACAGCTGACCGCGCGTCAGCTCTACGTCCATCCCAACACCGTCGACTATCGACTGCGCCGCATCGCCCAGCTCACCACGATCGACCTGGCGACCTCGTCGGGTATCTCGCAGGCGGCCATCGCGTTGCTCGCCCGCGACCTCGACCGCAGCGTGACCCGACGTCTCTGAGATATACCGTCTCGCTATACCGTGTCGAATTCGTGCTGGACGGCCACGGCGTAACGGGGGATCCTGGAACCCCGTGCCCCTGGATGGTGTGAATATGCGAATCGCCGAGATCCTGCGCAGGAAAGGCGCCGACGTCACGACCGTCGCGCCCGAGACAACGGTGCGCGCACTGCTCGCCACATTGGCCGCGCACAATATCGGAGCGGTGGTGGTCTCGTCCGACGGTCGCGCGATCGCGGGCATCGTCTCCGAGCGTGACGTCGTCCGCAGCATGTACGAACACGGCGCGCGACTACTCGATATCACCGTCGCGGAGATCATGACCGCGGATGTGCGGGTGTGCGCGCCCGACGACCGGGTCGACGGTCTGCGCCGGATCATGACCGACCATCGCATCCGGCATCTGCCGGTGGTCGACGACGGCCGATTGGTCGGGATCGTCAGTATCGGCGACGTGGTGAAGAGCGCCATCTCCGAACTGGCCACCGAACGCCAGCGCCTCGTCGAATACGTGCAGGGTCAGTACTGATCGGTGTCGTCGGCTCGTCGCGGGCATCGGACGCGGCGACCGGGTGCCGTGTGCGCGAAACATGTTGTCCACCTGAAATCTTCGATGGCCCACGGAAATGTGCGTATCGTTGGTGACGTCCAGCGCGTCCTGCGAAGGGAGCGTCACATTGCGGTCATCCGCGCCCGGGTCGCGCGCCGCCCCGCCCACGACCACGTCCACCGCCACGCGATGGCCGCCCGGGGATGCGCACTCCCCCGGTCTCACCGTGCCGGTCCGAGAGATGTTCCCCGCGTTGGCCGATTCGACCGAGGTCTACCTCGACAGCGCGGCCACCACCCAGAAACCCCTGGCCGTCATCGAATCCGTCCATCGCTATCACTCCTCGCACACCTCCAACGCCGGGCGCGGCACCTATCCGTGGGCGACGGCGCTCGGCACCAGACTGTCCCGGATCCGCACGCGCACCGCGGCATTCGTCGGCGCCGACCATCCCGACGAGATCGTGTTCACCTCCGGCGCGACCGCCGCGCTCAACGCGGTCGCCCTGTCGTGGGGTTTCGCCGAACTCCGCGATGGTGACGAGATCCTCTACAACCCGGGCGATCACGTGTCCAACGTCTACCCCTGGCATCATCTGCGCGAACTGCTGGCGCGCTCGGGGCGGCGGATCACCCTGATTCCGTATCGGATGACCGCGACGGGCGAGGCGGATACCGACGATATCCTCGCGAAGACCACGGCACGTACCCGCCTCGTCACCACGAGTCATCTGCACCACGTCTTCGGCGGCCGGACCACCCTGGAGGAGTTGCGCGGCCGGATCGACCCGTCGGTGCTGCTGTGTTTCGACTGTAGCCAGAGCGGCGGGCATCTGCCGGTCGACGTCACCGAACTCGGCGCGGATTTCGCGATCTTCTCCGCGCACAAGATGTTCGGCGCGCCGGGCACCGGAGTTCTCTACTGCCACCGCCGGATCCACGATCGCCTGCTGCCGTTCCTGCCCGGCGGCAACAGCGGTGTCCGCTTGACCGAAACCGGTCTCACCACGACCGGGATGCCGGAGTTGATGGAGGGCGGCACCCACAATATTCCCGGGATCCTGGCGCTCGGCGCGGCCCTGGATGTGTTGGAGTCCCTCGATCTCGCGGTGATCGCCGCGCACGATCGCGCACTCACCCTGCGGCTGATCGACGGACTGCGCCAAGTGCCCGGACTGGATTTCCTGCCGGGACCCGCCTATGCGGCCTGCGAGGTGGGGTACGGCATCGTCTCGTTCACGCTCACCGGAATCACTTCCGCCGACGCGGGTTTCGTCCTCAGCGAACTCGGTTTCCTGGTACGCACCGGCCTGCACTGCACCGTGTCCGACGAGGACGGCACGAGGGATGTCGACTCGGTGCGGGTCAGTACCCACATCTACAACACCGCCGAGGAGATCGACCGGTTCATCCGGTGCGTGCGGACCATCGCCCAGGAGGTTTCGTGAGCAGCGACGACCCGCGCTACGACAGGAGGGCCGCGTCCCGGATCCTGGCCGAACTCGCCCAGCCCGGCCTGTTCGACGGGCCGCCGGTCGCACCGGAGCCCCGGCGCATCCGATTCGGCAGCGCCGAATTGCGCACCGAACCGGGCAGCCATCTCACCTACTCGCAGCGGCTGTACCTCGAGCGGTTCATGCGTCCGTGCCGAGCCGCGCAGGTCACCACCGCGACCCACCGTATCTCGTGGACCGACAGTGACGGCATACCCAATACCGGCCACTACCGCGCGGACGGTCTCGGACCGATCGTCCCGATCGCCGTGCGCGAGACGGTGCTCGACCTCTGGCACACGCTCACCGCGAATTCCGCGCTGCACCGACGGGTGGCCGCGCTCGGCCCGCCCGAACACGTGGTCCTTGAGGCGACGACCACCGATCACGATCCGCTGGAGATCTTCCGGGTCGGGATCGAGGCGGCCGGTCGCGCGCTTGCCCAGCACGCGCTGCTGGCACGGCAGACCCCTTTTCGCGATGCTGTCGAATTCGCCGGGGGGATGCGCGATTCGGGGATCTTCCCCGCGGTCGCGACCCGATGGTATTGGGAGTTGCAGGCCTCGACCTACCGTCGCGGAATGATCCCGGTGACGTTCGCGCCCCAACCGGACGGGACCGTGCGCTACACCGCCGAATCCGTGGCGACGCTTCGTGCGATGAAGGATGCCACCATCGCCGACGCGCACGCGGTCATGCGGCGCGCGACCGGCGTCGAGGGGCTGAGTGTCACCGACGCGATCACGAAGTACCACGACGACCTCGACCTCATCTCCCGCCAGTACGCGCTGTTGCCCGCCGGCACCCGACCGGCCTGTCCGGCGGCCGTACCGCATCGACTCGGCGGTGCGCACTACAGCGTCCTTCCGGTGGTGGTGCGACACCTGGTGGCCGTTTTCGAGGAGATGGTCGTGCGATGCGATATCGACGAGATCGCGGGAGATATCGACGAGTCGACCGCCGAGGGCCCCGTCCTCGCCGAGGATCGGATCTTCTACATCCCCGATATGAACTGCAAACACTGCGTCCGAACGATCACCGGCGTCCTCGAGTCCATGGATATCGCGGTCGGTGAGGTCGATCTGATCAGCAAGCGGGTGGTCGCCGAATTCCGTAGCCCGCGCAACCGGGCGCGGGCCTTCGAGGCGATCCGCGACGGTGGATACAACCCGGTTTCCGAGGAGCCTTCCGTCACGCGGCCCGTCACCACGCACGTGTCGGAAACCGCGGTATGACCCCACCGCCGCCGACGTTACCGGCGAAACTGCACCCGATGGTGCGCGCGTTCCTCGACAGCCGAGACACGGTCGAGGCGATCGTGTCCACTTTCGGATCACCCGTGCATCTGTTGTTTCCGCAGGTCTACTCCGAGAATCTGGCGCGGCTGCGAGACGTGCTCGATCATCGCGTGCCGGGGCACCGGATCTGCTACGCGCACAAGGTGAACCAGTCGCGCGCGTTCGTCCGGGTCGCCGAGCGCGCGGGGATCTCGATCGACGTCGCTTCGCCGTGGGAGTGGGCCGAGGCGGTCGACGCGGGGTTCGGATCGGCGCGGATCGAAGTGACCGGTCCGAAGGGCGAGACATTCCTTCGGCATCTGGTCGGCACCGGGTCGACGATCAATGTCGACAATCTGTGGGAGTTGGGCCGGATCGCCGAACTCGCCGACGCGGCGGTGCCGGTCCTGCTGCGGATCTCGGGCTTCGACGGCACGCCGATCAGCCGATTCGGGGTGCCGCTGGCCCGGATGGACGAGGCGTTCGATCTGCTGCGCGCCCATCGGGACCGACTCGCTTTCCTCGGCTTCGCCTTCCATCTCGACTCCGGCGAACAGGCCGAACGGGTGCGCGCCTTCGACGTCTGTCTCGGTCTGGTCGAACAGGCGTACGGCCACGGACTCAGCCCCTCGGTCGTGAATGTCGGCGGCGGACTCCGGCAGGTCTTCACCGCCGACGCGGATCGATTCGACGCCTATGTCGGACTTCTGCGCGAATCCCTGCTCGGCCGGGGCGCGCCGATGAGCTGGGCGGGCAACATGTTCGGCTATCACGTCGACGGCGCCGCCGTGCACGGCGTACCCGTATTCCACAAGTACGCCAACACCGTCGCGGCCGATCGTCTGCTCGACGATCTGCTCACCGCGCCGTTGGACAACCACGGCGGGCGCAGCGTCGCGCAGGTCGCGACCGACAATCTGCTCACCCTGTGGACCGAGCCGGGTAAGGCGCTGGTCGACCATGCCGGAATCACCGTGGCCCGAGTGGAATTCACCAAGGAGACCGCCGACGGCACCGAATTGGCGCATGTCGACATCAGCCGCGACGCGGTGACACCCGCCGACCAGGAGGTCATGGTGGATCCGATCCTGCTGCCCCGGGTCGGGGACGAATTCGGCTCCACGCCCGCCGAATTCGACGGCACGTCGCCCTGGCGGTTGCGCGCCACCGCCGACACCGGTCCGGTCGGTTGCTACATCGCGGGACGCCTGTGCCTGGAACGGGATCTGATCACCAATCACAAGGTCTGGTTGCCGCGCCGACCACGGTCGGGTGATCTGCTGGTCTTCCCGAATACCGCCGCCTACCACATGGATCTGTCCGCGGCCGCCGCCTCCCGGCATCATCCGCCCGCGAAAGTGGCGGTGACGCGGCGGGACGGCGTCTTCCACGCCTGCCGGGACACCGACTACGAACCCGACGTGACGGTCACGGCCGAACGCGCCGGTGTTCCCCGGGTGAACGGGGCGATCTGATGCGCTACGACCACATCACCGAATTGATCGGCGACACCCCGCTGCTGCGCCTCGATCCCGGGGTGCACGGGCTGGAGAATGTCGAACTGTACGCGAAACTGGAGTCCTGCAACCCGTTCGGTTCGGTCAAGGACCGGGTCGCCTGGGCCATGATCCGCGACGAACTCGACGATATCGCCGCGAGCGGACGCGGCTTCATCGAGGCGTCGAGCGGAAACACCGCCAAGGCGCTGCGCGTCCTCGGGGCGATGCACGGTATCGGGTTGCGAGCGGTGACCAATCGGATCAAGGTCGGCGAGGTCCGTGATCTGCTGCGTATCCTCGGCACCGATATCGTCGAACTTCCCGGACTGTCCGAATGCCCGGATCCGACGACCCCGAACGACGTGTATTCGGTGATCGAGGCGACCATGGCCAAAGAGCCCGGCGCATACCATCATCCGTCGCAGTACACCAACGAGAAGAACGTCGAGGCGCACAGTATCGGCACCGGCCGGGAGATCCACGACGATCTGTCCGACGACGGCAGCGTGCGCGTCGACTATCTGATCGGCGGGCTCGGCACCACCGGCTCCACCCGGGGTGCGGCGACCTACCTGCGCAAACACAATCCCGAATTGCGCACCGTCGCCGTGGTCTCCGAACGGTCCGATTTCATCCCCGGCATCCGCTCCGAAACCGAGATGTGGGATGTCGGACTCTTCCGACCGGATTTCTACGATCACATCGTGACGGTGGAATCCGGCGCCGCGATCGACGCGACTCTGGAACTGGCCACCCGCTACGGCGTCCTGGCCGGGCCGACCAGCGGCGCGGCCTACGCGGCGGCGCTGGAAACCCTCGGCGCACTGGATCTCTCGGACCGCGCGGACGATCCGATCGTCGCCGTCGTCCTCGTCTGCGACCGCATCGAACCGTATCTGTCCTACATCAAGCGGCGCAGACCCGAACTCTTCGGCAAGCCCGAGCGGCGGACCCCGCCGAGCGCCGGGGAAATCGCCGTGACACCGGTGCTGACGCCTGCCGAACTGGTCCGGCTCGACGCGCGGGAACACCCCCTCGTCATCGATACCAGGGGGGCGATGGCCTACCGGATCGGCCACGTCCCCGGCGCGCTGAATATTCGCGATGATCAACTCGAGGACATGTTCGCCCAGGGTATGCCGTTCGCCCGGTCACGGCCCGTCGTATTCGTCTGTCCGGTCGGCGAGGTGTCGTTGCGGTTCGCCGCGCTCGCGCGTCGGGCAGGCATCGACGCGGCCGGTCTCGACGGCGGTATCACCGCGTGGCGCGACGCCGGACTTCCGATGGAAAGCGGTGCGTGAGGCAGGGCTGCCGGGCCCGCGACGCCAGGATTCGAGCGCACCCACCACGGCGCATTACTGTGAAACCGTGCAGACAGGTCAGGAATCAGAGGACGCCGGTCCCCGCATCTGGGGTGGGACGACGCTCACCGAGCGACGTGAGGCGCGTCGTATCGCGCTGTTGGAGGCGGCGCTCGACCTGATCGGTGAGGCCGGCGCCGCCGGGGTCACGATGCGCGCGGTCTGTCGGCGGGCCAATCTCACCGACCGCTACTTCTACGAGAGTTTCACCAGCCGCGACGAACTGCTCGACGTGCTGTACCGGCAGGTTGCCGACGAATTCCTCGAACCGATGACGGCGTTCGCGGTCGCCGACGATCCGACGAGGGATCGCGCCCTGTCGGAACTGCTGGTGGACAAGGTCCTGGAGGATCCGCGCAAATCCCGACTGTTCCTGGTCGAGCCCTATTCCAGCACCGGCCTCGGCCAGACCACGATCGCGGTGATGCCCGCCTTCACCCGGCTCATCCAGGACCACCTGTTCACCGGTATCGAGGATCCGGTACGACGCAGGCTCGCCGCGGTGACGATGGCCAGCGGTAACGCGGGCATGTTCTCCGCCTGGCTGAACGGATCGTTGCGAGCGGGCCGCGAACAGATCGTCGACCACTGCGTCGCCACCATCACCGCCTACCGCGGCATCTACGGCTAGATCCGGCTACGGCTCGAGACCCGGACGAACGTCACCCGTGTCGTGCCGGGGCCGTCGTAGCCGGGAAAGCTCTGTTCGGCCTCGGTGAAACCCATGCGCGCGTGGAACGCGCGCGAACCGGTGTTGGTCTCGGAGGTGATGGCCCGCACGACGGTGCGTCCGTGTCCGCGCACCGTATCGAAGAATCGACGGTAGAGCTCGCCCCCCAGACCGTGCCCGCGCAGCGCCGGATCGACGCCGACGAAGTGGATATAGGCCTCCTCCGGCCTGGACTGGGACAGGAATCCGATGAGGAACGCCACCAGGTGACCGTCGCGTTCGACGACGACGCTGGTGTCGGTGAAGTGCTGGAAGAACAGTCGTGGCAGCAGGCCCGCGCGCTGTCGGGCGCCGTCGTCGCCTCCCAGTCCACCCCACCACCGGTCGAGGACGGCGAGCACGCGGGCGTGGTCGTCCTCGGTGGGGGCGCGATAGGTCAGCGCCGGTGTCTGCGGCGCGGTGTCGGCGGGCGGCGACTCCATCACTTCTCCTCTTCTCTGTCTGTGTGCAGCCTTCCACAGTTCCTCGTGACGTCGGAAAGAGACCGGACGGCATTTGACGACGGCTGCCATCACTTCTAATGTGAGGGCAGCCGCCATCACATGTGGACAAGCCCGAGGAAAGGCAGTGCCGCCATGCCGTTGTTCAATCCGAGAACCGAGACCTTCGCGGAATTCGACCCGAAGACACGCGAACTGCTGACCGCCGTCGTCGGATTCTTCGAAGACAAGGGCAAAGTCGCGCTCACCGAGGACGCCCACCGCGCGGAGTGGTACGACGACTGGATGGCCTTCCTGGCCGAATCCCGAGTCCTGGCCTATATGGCGACGCCGAAAGCGCACGCGGGCGCCGATCCGGACAAACGCTGGGACACCGCGTTCATCTCCCGGTTCAACGAGATCACCGGCTTCTACGGCTCCCAGTACTGGTACGCGTGGGGCGTGTCGACCCTCGGGCTCGCCACCATCTGGCAGAGCCGCAACGGCAAGGCGCACGCTCGCGCGGCGGAGGAACTCGACCGCGGCGGCATCATCGGATTCGGTCTCTCCGAGAAGGACCACGGCGCCGATATCTACGCCACCGACATGCTGCTGACCCCCGACGGCGTCGGCGGATTCACCGCCACCGGCAGCAAGTACTACATCGGCAACGGCAATGTCGCGCGACTCGTACCGACCATCGGGCGACGGACCGACCTGGAGGGGCCCGACGCCTACGTGTGGTTTCTCGCCGACAGCGCGCACCCGGACTACGTCCTGGTCAAGAACGTGGTGCACGGCCAGAACTACGTCAGCGCCTACGATCTGGTGAACTATCCGGTCTCCGCCGAGGACGTCCTGCACACGGGACGGCGCGCGTTCGATGTCGCCCTCGCCGCCGTCAACTGCGGCAAATTCAATATCGGCATGGTGACGCTCGGCATCGTGCAGCACTGTTTCCACGAGACGATCAATCAGGCGTCGACGAAGATCCTCTTCGGTCATCCGGTCACCGAATTCGGTCAGGTGCGCCGGATCCTGTCCGAGTCCTATATCCGTATCAACGCGATGAAGCTCTACCACGAGCGCGCGATCGACTACATGCGCAGTTCCACGCCGGAGGATCGGCGCTTCGTGATGTTCAACTCCATCGGCAAGATGAAGGTCACCAGGGAGGGCGAACGGGTTTTCCGCGAACTCTCCGATGTCATCTCCGCCAGGGGTTTCGAGAAGGACAGCTACTTCGCCGTCGCACGCGCGACCATCGATTCCATGGCGCGACTGGAAGGTACGGCGCATGTGAACATGGCGCTCACGCTCAAGTTCATGCCGGGATTCCTCTACAACGCGGCAGAATTGCCCCCGGTCCCGGTGCGTCGTGACCCGGGTGACGACGAGGCGTTGTTCCGCCAGCCGGGAGCCGCCGGGCTCGGCAAAGTCCGATTCGCCGACTGGCGCACCGCGTTCGTCGGATTCCGGCACCTGCCGAATGTGGCGCTGTTCCTGGAACTGGCCGAGAGTTTCACCCAATTCCCGGTCCAGGCGCCGCCGACCGAGGAACAGATCGGCGACCTGGATTACCAACTGGCGGTGGGCGAATTGTTCACCCTGCTCCCCTACGGTCAGCTCATCCTGGAGCAGGCCGCGATCACCGGCACCTCCGACGATATCGTCGACTCGATCTTCGAGATCTTCGTGCGCGATTTCTCCCAGTACGCGATCGGCGTGTTCGGCAAGTCGTCATCGACCGTGGCGCAACAGGATTGGGCGACGAGCGTGTTGCGCAAGCCGATCATCGACGCCGATCGGTCCCGCCGCGTCGACGAGGAGGTGGCGGGTTACGCGGGCACGTATGAAATGAACCCGTGAACGTCGACGCTGTTCCGCACGGTGTTCACCGCATCGCCCTGCGGTAGGCGAGATTCTCGCGGGTGAACACGGTGTCGGGGTCGTTCGGTCCCAGCGCGCTGATCTGATCGGCGAGCAGCGTTTCGTATTCGGCGAGGGCGGTGCCGATATCACCGCCTTCGGCCCGATGGTGGGCCAGATTGTTGCGCGCCTGCAAGGTGGTGCGGTGTTCGGGTCCCAGAATCGCCAGCAGACCGTCGCACAGTTCTTCGAAATCGGCGATGGCCCCTGCGCGATCGCCGCTTTCGGCCCGCCACCGCGCCAGATCGTTGCGGGTGGCCAGGGTCGCCGGATGATCGGCGCCCACCAGCCGCAGCCGAGCATCGAGCAATTCCTCCAGTTCGGCGACAGCGCCCGCCGCGTCGCCGAGACGACCGCGCAGAAGGGCGAGTTGCTGCCTGGTGTCCAGGGTCGCGGGATGATCGGCCCCGAGGACGCGCAAGCGGTCGGTCAGCAGCCGCTCGAAATCGGCGAGCGCGATTTCCGCGTCGCCCTTGTCGGCCCGGTGACTCGCCAGCACGGTCCGGGTGACGAGCAGGCCGGGATGGTCGGCGCCGAGCGCCACGAGTTTGTCCGCGACGAGATCCTCCAGCCGATCGGTGACATCGTGGGCGTCGCGGACGAGCAGGCTGAAGGTCAGCAGATTGTGCCTGGCGTCGAGCACATTCGGATGATCGGGACCGAGGACGCGTAACTGATCGATGATCAGCACTTCCAATTCCGCGATGGCGGTGGCGAGATCGCCGCCCTCACCCCGGTTGAGCGCGATATTGTTGCGCGTGATCAGCGTATTGGGATGGTCGGGACCGAGCACCCGCAGCTGATCGCGGAGCAGATTCTCGAATTCGGCGGCGGCTCCGCGCGGATCGCCGCCGCGCGCTCGGCAGTAGGCGATATTGCTGCGCGTGGCCAGGGTGTCGGGGTGGTCGGGACCGAACACCCGGAGCCGATCGCTCAGTAACCGCTCGAATTCCCTTCCGGCACCGGCGAAATCGCCGACACTGCTGTGCACGCCCGCGAGGTTGCTCCGGATGACCAGGATCGCGGGATGATCGGGACCGAGCACCCGCAACTGATCCGGGATCAGGCGTTCGAATTCCGCGATCGCCGTCGCGTGATCACCGCTGTCGGCGCGGTAGGAGGCCAGACTGCCCCTGGTGCCGAGGGTTTCGGGGTGATCGGCGCCGAGTACTCGCAGCCGATCGGTGAGCAACGCCTCGTATTCGTGCACCGCGCCGGCCAGATCACCGGCTTTCCCGCGCGAGTAGGCGAGATGGTCCCTGGTCATCAGGGTGTCGGGGTGGTCGGGGCCGAGTACCCGGAGCTGATCGGTGAGCAGCCGCTGGAATTCGGCGACCGCGCCGCGCAGGTCACCGCTGCGGGCACGGCACCAGGCCAGGCTGTCCCTGGTGTCGAGGCTGACCGGGTGTTCGGTGCCGAGCACCCTGATCCGGTCGGCGAGCAGGCGCTCGTAATCGGCGATGGCCCCCGCCAGATCGCCGCTCTCGGCGCGGAAGGTCGCCAGATTGTCGCGAATACCGAGCGTCTCGGGATGATCGGCCCCGAATTGGACCAGGTGATCGTCGTAGAGACGTTCGAACTCATCGATCGCGCCCGCCAGATCGCCGCGATGCGCGCGGTAGTAGGCCAGATTGTTGCGGGTGCGGAAGAGATCGGGATGCCCGGGAGCCAGCGTGCGCCGCTGATCGGCGAGCAATCGCTCGAATTCCGCGACCGCGCCGTTGAGGTCGCCGCTCTCACCGCGCAACCACGCGAGATTGTTCCTGGTGGTCAGCGTGGTCGGATGGGTCGGACCGAGTAGGCGCTGTTCGTCGATGAGCAGGGCCTCGGTCTCCGCGATCGCGCCCGCGATATCGCCGCTGACCCCGCGCCAGCGCGCGAGGCTGCCCCGCGCGTGCAGGCTGTCCGGATGGTCGGGTCCGACCGCCGCCAGGAACGACGGCAGCCACGCCGCCCACAGATCCCGATTGTCCGCGGCGCGCGGGGTCTCCAACCGGATGAGGAACGCGACGGCGGCGGCGGAATCACCGTGCGCCAGGCTGTGCCGCGGACCGGAACTGCGGGCGTAGGCGACAGCGGACGGGTGCAGGCTCGACGCGATCGCACGGCCGATTGCCCAGTGCCCGTCGGCGAGATCCACACCGAGACGGTTGGTTTCGGCACGCAGGGCCGGGAGCAGCACACCGTGGGTGACGCCGAGAGTCTCGTATTCGGTACCGGGTCTGCTGCGTGTCACCAGCACACCGAGTCCCACCGCCAGGTCGCGGATACGCGAGGTGCCCAGGTCGGCGCCGAGCGAGGCCATGGCGCCGTCGAGCAATTCGATCGGCAGCACCGGGCCGACACCGGCCGCGACCAGGACGGCCAGTAGAGGTCCGAGCGCGCCGACCCCCTCGGGACCCGCCGCCCGCACCGCCTCCTCGACGCGCAGCGCGACGATGCCGTCCAACCCGACACCACCGGACACCTGGCCGCTGATATCGGAGGCGGTCTCCATGAGCAGCCGCGCCAGCAGCCAACCGCCCGCCGCCGCGCCCGCGTCACCCGATCCGCCGGGGGCGTCGACCAGCAGTCCGCCGATCCAGCGCACCCAGTCGGCCCGGTCGACATCGGCCGGGTCGGCACGCACGGTGCCGACGATCGAGGCGATATCGTCGGCGGCGGGTTCGACCACCGCGATACGGTGCATATGGGTCAGGGCCGGATCGTCCTCGACTCCCGCCCCCTCCCGGAAACCGATGATCACCCGCACGTGACGCAGCGCCGGACGCGTCGTCAACTGGGCGACGGCGCGGATCAGCAGCCGCCTGACCCCTTCTTCCGGCTGATTGAGCCCGTCGAGCACGATGGTGGTCCGCCTGCCGTCGCCCGCCAGTCGCGACAGCGGTCTGCACACCTCGATGTCGAAGGCGTCCAGTTCGGTGACGCTGGCCTCGGCCGCCCGCTTGATCGTCTCGACCGCGGCCGCGAAACCGGGCAGTCGCGCCGACAACTGCGCGGCCAGTTCGGCCGATACCGCGGCGAACGAACTGTTCACCGTGAGGAAGACGGCCGCGGTGATGTATTCCGGGGCGACCGGAAGGGTGTCGACCAGGCTGGGCCGGATCAGCATGGCCAGCAGTGTCGACTTGCCGACGCCGGGCGGGCCGACCACCGCGCGCAGCCGATACGCTCCGGATTCCACTATCTCGGTGAGTGTTTCGCGCACGGTGACCGTCAACAGCAGTCTTCTGGTCAGATGATCCACGAAACCCGCTGCGGCCCGGCCCGTTACGGCATCACCGCGCCGAGCCACGTTGGGCACCAGCCACAATCCCGGATCGCCGCCGTGCCCGGAGACGGCTCCGGAGGTGAACGACAGGTGCTGGGGCTGCTGCCTGGTACACGCCGTCGCGACCGGCCCGACGAGATCGGACGGCAGCAGGTTCTCACCCCGCGCGGGCAGGCCCGCGTCGAAGGTCTTCAGCAGGGTTCTGGTGAAACATCCCGCGAAAGCCGGTCCGTCACCCGCCGCGACCAGCAGTTCCATCCGTCCGGCCGATCTGGCCAGCAGATCCGTCCAGCGCCCCGCCGCGCCGAGCACGCCCTGTTCGGTCTCGCAGGCGTCGACCAGGACGACGAGACCGTCCAGGGTCGAGCGGTTCAACCGCTCCCTGATCTCCTGGGTCAGATGGAAGGCGGTGCGCGAGGTCGGCACCGGCGGCGAATCACGGCTCAGCAGATAGAAATCCGCGTCTCCGGTCGCCACACCGTGGCCGATGAAACCGATCAGCAGTGTCGCCTGTTGCGCGTCGGCCGCCGCGAACGCCTCGTCGACGGCGGAAATCAATTCCGCCGCTGTCGGATCGAGCAGCGGTCCGGAAACCGACCTCGCCGGAAGCCAGCCCCCGGATTCGGACAGATTCGCCTCGAGTCCGATCGCCAGTTCGGCGACGAAACCCAGCTCCCCCAACGCGGCGCACTCCGATCCCACGATCAGTGCCAGCCGTCCACCCATGCAAGGACGATACGTGAGACCACGTGTATCCACTTGCCACGGAGTCGATCATGCTCGGGCGCTGCGCGGCACGCCCCCGATGCCCGGAGTACACGTAGGCTGAGCGGGTTCCGGTGCCCATTGGAGGAGTTCCACGCGATGACCGATCCCGTGACGGGATTGACGGGTACGATGACGTCGCCGATTCGCAGTGCCGGGGGTTTGGGAGAAGTCCTGGTCGCGATTCGCGGGGGAACGGAATCGTATATCGCACGGGCGGACGAGCCGGTCGCGGCGGGGAGCACCGTGCTGATCATCGAGGCACATCCCGGACGCATCGTCGATGTCGTGCCGTGGATTCCGCTCGCGCCGGATCGGCGGCAGGATATCTGAGAGAAGGAGTTCGACGTGCTGGGCTACCACGTACCTGATCCCGACGAGGCGATGCTGGTCAGCGGCGCCAAGGTCGCGGACAACGCGCCGTTTCGGGTGATCATCGGGCGGGGCACGTGGGTGGTGCCACTGTTCCGCAAGGTCAGCTATCTGTCGCTGGCGATGTTCGAGGCCGAGATCAAGGAACGCTGCGTCACCAAACAGGCGATCCAGCTCGACGTCCGCGCCGTCATCGCGTTCAAGGTCGCCAACGACACCGTTTCCATCGTCAATGCCGCGCAACGATTCCTTTCCGAACAGGAAAAGGAGATGTCGGTGCTGACCGGGCGTATCTTCTCCGGTCATCTGCGCTCCATCGTCGGCTCGATGACGGTCGAGGAGATCATCCGGGAACGCCAGAAACTGGCCGACGAAGTACTCATCGCGTCCAAGGTCGAGATGGGCAATATCGGGCTGTGGGTGGATTCGTTCCAGATCCAGTCCATCGACGACGGTAATCTCGGCTACATCAATGCCCTCGCCGCGCCGCACAACGCCGCGGTGCAGCGGGACGCGCAGATCGCGCAGGCCCAGGCCGCGCAGCGGGCGGCCGAGGCCGAACAGGAATCGCTGCGCAGACAAGCCGAGTACCAGCGCGAAACCCTGATTCTCAAAGCCCAATATCAGCGCGATATCGACAAGGCGAACTCGGAGGCGGCGCAGTCAGGTCCGCTGGCCCAGGCGATCGCCATGCAGGAAGTGCTGACCGCGCAGGCCGAGCAGGCCCGCAAGGAGGCCGAACTGCGCGAACAACAGTTGCAGTACGAGGTCGTCAAACCCGCTCTCGCCGAGGCGGAACGGGTGCGCATCCTGGCCGAGGCGGAAGCCGGCCGGACCAGGATCCAGGCCGAGGCCGCCGCGTCGAACAATCGAATCGCGCTGGACCAGTTGCTGATCGAGCAGTTGCCCGAAATCGTCAAGCAGGCGGCGGCAGGTCTGTCCAATGCGAACCTGACGGTGCTCAACGGCCCCGACGGTGTGAGTGAATTGGTGAACGGAATGGTCGGCCAGGGATTGACGGTGTTCAACTCGCTTCAAAAGGCGCTTTCGAACAACGTCGAGGATAATGCGGGCTAAAGTGGCCCGGAAGTGACGGCGGCGGCGAGGAGCGGGTGTTGGTGTCCATCGGTAAGTTGGTGTCTTTCGACAGTTCGCGGGGTTTCGGGTTCATCAGGCCCGAAGACGGTGGGCCCGACGTGTTCGTCCATGTGAACGACATCGGGTTGGACGAGGACGAGTTACGTCAGGGCCGGGTTTTCGAATTCGACGTCACCGAGGGCGACCGCGGCCCGAAAGCGATCAACCTCACCGCCGTCGGCGGTGCGCCTTCCGGGCCGCCGCCCCGGCACAAGAAGGAAAAGTCGCACACCGGTCAGCTCACCGCCGTCGAACACCAGCGTCTCATCACCGAGTTGTTGCTCGATGCCAGTCCCGCCCTCACCGCGGGCGAGATTCTCACCATTCGTGAGCGCCTGACGACATTCGCCGAAGAACACGGCTGGCTCGACACCTGAGCCGCGTCACCCTCTCCTGACGACGTCCTCCAATTTCCAGCTGCGGTCGAAATAGGACTCGAGCGGACCGTAGCAGCGGAAATAGGTGAACCAGTGTCGGCCCGGCACCGTCTGCACCCAGTTGGTCGTGCCCGTCGCGGGCGGTGAGGGTCCGAAGAACAGGTCGACCGAGCCGTCGGCGTTGACGACCATATCGGTGTCGAGCGAGCCCCGGTCACCACGTTGCTGCTGGTTGTTGATCAGGCATCGGGTCGCGACGTCGTAGACGGTGACCGACCAGAACAATGCCGCGGGCGGGTCGGCGGGCACCCGCAGCGTGTAGAAGCCGCCGCCGTCGAGCCAGTCACCCGTGGTATCGCTGTAGGACGCCAGGTACGCCTGTCCCTTGCCCGGTGTCTGACTCTTCATCGCCTCGGAGAATCCGACCGCCTGGTAGAACCACGCGCTGCGCTCGAGCAACTGGTCGTAGTAGGGACCGCGCTGATCGGAGTGGTCAAGACGCAGCAGCAGTTCCCACCGCCGATCGTGCCAATACCGCGCCTCGGGTGAGCGCGTGGCGAACGAATTCGCCTGGGCCATCAACTCCCCCGCCATCGCGGCCTCGGTCAGCAGCCTGCGCAGCGATTCGTCCGGCTCGAACGGTGCATCGCGCTCGATGCCGAATCGGCGCAGCATGGCCAGGTAGAAGCGGTCGCGCTCGTCGACGATCTCACGCTGGTAGATATCGTGCAGCCGCGCCCAGTACTCGACTCCGCGCGGCTGCGCCCCACTCCATCGCCGGTCTTCGGGCGAGATGACCTGGGTCTGCGGCGCGTCGCCGGTCAGCGGCCGGATCCGGATACCGTGCACGAGTTCGGCGGCTTCGGCGGGGTCGGGATCCAGGGTCCGCAATCCGACCATCACGTGTGTGCCGGTGGCGCGGTGCACGAAATAGTCCTCGTCTGTCTCGGGCACCTCCTCGCCCACCGGGACGATCAGGTGCTGCCCGCCCTTGCCTTCGTCGGGGCCCATCTCGCCGATGACGCCGAATTCGCGCTGCCAGAAATCCGACATACCGCCCGCGACGGGGCCCGGCGGGATCTCGACCACGACCGGGCCGGTCACCGACAGGTCGAGGAAACCGATGACGTAGGGCGTCGTCGCGTTCGCGGTGATCAATCCGAGGCGGTCGGTGTAGGTCACGTAGTGGACGACGTCGTAGTCGCCCGCGCCGAAGACCTCGCGGTGCTGCTGTTGCCACTGCGCGTAGGAGACCAGTGGCAGCGCCCACAGGTAGGTCTGGCACGCCATCTGGTAGTCGAGTTCGTCGAACACCAGGGGCAGATCCACTCGGATCGGCAGTTCGCGGTACATCCGCACCGCCCCGAGTCGACCGGGAAGCCTGCGAACGCGCATGTCCTATCTCCTCTCCGACAGCGGGTGATCCGACCGCGCGGGACCTGAATTCACCTCGGTGGCTGTACTCATCGCAGTGCCGCCAATCCACGGCCGGTGAACAGCAGGCCGAAGCCGACGAATACGCAGACCGCGAGTATTCGATCGTGCTCGACCATCCACTGCTTGGCCGCGCCCAACCCGGAGCGCGCGCGGTCGCCCATCAGCACATACATGCCGATCGGGATCAGGAAATCGAGTGCGGCGGCGAGCAGCAGCAGACCCGTCGCGAAGATCGATACGGCGGGGCCGGAACCGGATTGGGCGATCACACTGATGCCGGACAGCATGATGAACAGATTCGGGTTGAGTACGGCCAGTACCAGTCCGGCGGCGAAAGCCCTGCGGGGGCCCGCCGATTCGAGTTCGGTGATCCACCGCGGCTTGCCGGGGGCTCGGCTCGGATGACGGAGCAGCAGCACCGCGCCGATCGCCAGGAACATCAGTCCGACCAGGAATCCGACCCAGTGCGCGACCGTCGTCGAGGTGGCGTGCGGGTCGGTGGCGCCACCGAGCAGCCCCGCCAGGCCGATCTGTAGATAGACGAGCAGAAACGCGGCGCCGAAGCTGAACGCGTTGCGCACCGCGTTGCCCGATTGCAGCAGCAGCACACAGCCGACGACGGCGGCGGGGGTGATGAGCAGCCCGATCATCTCCGGAACCAATTGCCCGAACAGCTCACTCATGGCCGCCGCCTTCCGGTGAAACGAAAGCCATCGGCCGCTCCTCCCGTCGACTCCAGGTCCGAAACGAGCCGGGTTCCGACCCGGCCACCCGTCGAATTTCGCATGCCCCACCCCCGCTGACCTCACCCGTTAGGGGTGAACGGTCGGCACCGATCGACGCACCGCGGCTCTCGGCGGTGAATGCGGCGTCGATGTCGGTCCCCGCGCATACGATCGTGCTCTGCGGCGTACCGATGAGTTCTCTCGGCCGTCGACGTCTACATGGGTGACCGACGACCCGAGGAGGAACGTGTGGACCTACCGGTGATGCCACCCGTTCGGCCGATGCTCGCCAAGACGGCGCCCTCGGTGCCGCGCGAGCCAGGGCTGAGCTACGAGCCGAAATGGGACGGATTTCGCTGCATCGTGTTCCGCGACGGCGACGAGGTGGAATTGGGCTCCCGTAACGATCGCCCGTTGACCCGCTACTTTCCCGAGGTCGCCGCCTTGCTGAAGCAGGCGCTACCCGACAGATGCGTCGTCGACGGCGAGATCGTGGTCGTCACCGATCAGGGCCTCGATTTCGACACACTCCAGAACCGGCTACATCCGGCCGCGTCCCGGGTCGCCAAACTGGCCGTGGAGACACCGGCCAGTTTCGTCGCGTTCGACCTGCTCGCCCTCGGCGACCGGGATCTGACCGAGGAGCCGTTCGCCGAGCGCAGGCGTCTGTTGGAGACGATCCTGGACACGGCGTTGGCGCGGGTGCACCTCACCCCGCTCACCCGTGATCCCGATGTCGCCCAGGATTGGTTCACCCGATTCGAGGGCGCGGGTTTCGACGGGGTGATCGCCAAATCCGACGCGGCGACCTACATGCAGGACAAGCGGATCATGCTCAAGATCAAACACGAACGCACGGCCGACTGCGTCGTCGCCGGATTCCGCTGGCACAAGGACGGCGAGGGTGTCGGCTCGCTGCTGCTCGGGCTCTTCGACGACGAGGGGCATATGCACCATGTCGGGGTCGCGAGCAGTTTCACCGCCGCCAGGCGCAAGGAGTTGGTCGACGAACTGGCGCCGCTGCGGGAGAACGCGCTCGAGAATCATCCGTGGCGGGAATGGGCGGACGCGGCGGCGCAGGCCAAGGCCGACGGCAAGATGCCGGGCGGAGTGAGCCGTTGGACCGGCGGCAAGGATCTGTCCTGGGAAGCGGTGCGCCCCGAACTCGTCGCCGAGGTGCGCTACGAGCACGTCCAGTCCGGGCGGCTGCGCCACGGCGGCAGGCTGGTGCGGTTCCGCGCCGATCGCACCCCGCGATCCTGTACCTACGCCCAGCTCGACGAGGTCGCACCGGCCGAGTTGAGCACCATCTTCGAGGAAGCGTCCACCGGATGAGCGAGTCGGTCGATATCGAGGTCGACGGCAGAACCGTCACGATCAGCAATCCGGACAAGGTCTACTTCACCAAACGCGGTGAGACGAAGCTGGATCTGGTCCGCTACTACCAGGCGGTCGCCGAACCGTTTCTCGGCGTCGTGCGCAACCGCCCGCTGTTGCTCGAACGCTATCCGGACGGCGCGTCGGGCAAGTCGTGGTTCCAGAAGCGGGTGCCGAAATCGGCGCCGGACTGGTTGCACACGGTGGAGGTCTCCACCCCCAACGGCACCACCAGCGACGCGCTGGTCGCCCACGATCTCGCGCATATCCTGTGGGCGGTCAACCAGGGCTGCCTGGGTTTCCACGTCTGGCCCAATCACGTGGACGATCTGACGATCGCCGACGAGTTGCGGATCGACCTCGATCCGTCCCCCGGCATCGCCTTCGATGATCTCCGCCGCGCCGCCGTCCGCACCCGGGAACTGTTCGGCGAACTCGGCATCGAATCCCGCGTCAAGACCTCGGGCTCGCGTGGATTGCACATCTACGTCGCCCTGGAGCAGAAATGGGACGGCTATCAGGTGCGGGCCGCGGCGGTGGCGCTCGCGCGCGAATTGGAACGACGACATCCCGAAGAGATCACGGCGCAATGGTGGAAGGAAGAACGCGGAACGCGCGTATTCGTCGACTTCAATCAGAACGCGCCGCACAAGACGGTATTCGGCGCATGGTGTGCGCGGCCCAAAGTGGGCGCTCAGGTGTCCACGCCGATCTCGTGGTCAGAACTCGACACCGTGGTCCCCGACGAACTGACCATCGCCACCGTCCCCGCCCGGTTGGCCGAATTCGGCGACCCGTGGGCGCGGCGCGCACCGCAATCGATCGAACCGCTGTTGGAGATGTCCGCACGCGATATGGCCTCGGGACTGATGGACGCGCCGTGGCCGCCGCAGTATCCGAAGATGCCCAACGAACCGCCGCGGGTGCAGCCGAGCCGGGCCAAGAAGGCGGAGTAGCCGGGTCGTGCGGACGGAGTGACTACTCCGTCCAGGCCGTCCATTTACCACTGCGCCCGGTGCCCTCGCACACCAGCGCGCGCCCGTCGGCGGTGCGGCCGGATTTCGACACCGTCGGATCGCAGGTGGTGCCCGCGTCGAACTGGCCGGTGCCGACGTTGTACGGACCGGCCCACTGGTATTTGCCGGTGGATCCGGTCACCGCCAGGCACAGCAGCGTGCCGCCGTCCGCGCCCTGGCCTATCGCTCCCACCTGCGCTTCGGCACAGCCGGTGCCTTTGGTGGCCGCGATCTGCGTGGTGGCGATGACCGCGGCGGTCGGTAGTGCGTTGGGCGTGGTCGGCGCGAGCGACGCCACCGTCGTGGTCGTCGCCACCGGCGACGCGTCGGTCTGCGCGGCGAAGGGCATGTCGTCCTTGCCGATCCCGTCGGCGAGCGACCCGCCGAGCACGATGAACGCGGCGACGGCCGTCACTTCGGCCAGCCCGAGCAGCACCGCCAACGTCGCCATGCCCTTGCCCTTGGGATGGCTGAAGGCGATGAGTCCGAAGATGATCGCGATGGGGAACAGTGCCAGCAACGCCGCGACGAGGGCGACGATCGCGTACGGATTGACGATCGGACGGAAGTCGCCGCCGTCGCGGTCCTCGGGCCGCACCTGCGGCCAGCGCTCCTCCTCCGGTTCGGCCCACCTCTCACGCTCGCGTTCGCGGTCCTCCCACTGCTGCACCCTTGCCATACTCACGTCCCTTTCGCGTCCAACCATTCGCGCAGGAACCTCGAGCTGCCCGAACCCCGCCTCGATAAGGTCACAGAATAGGGGCAGAACCCAACATTTGGCCCGAATTCCCGGATCAGCTGCTAGCGGATCCCCGGACGGATATCCGAAACAGACCCGAGGAGGCCGCGAGCGGACCGGCCGTAACGAACCGGCAAACTCTATTTTCGATGAATGCGGTGACGGTTGCTGAAATCGACCGACCCCGAAAGTTCGAATGGCCCGAAAAGGCGCGCGGTGCGTATTCGCATGCCGCGCACCGACGATCAGCGGCCGCTGTCGACCCGCGGCATCGTCTCGCTGACCAGAGTCGTCAGCATGTCGACCAACAGTGCGTGCACCTCGTCGCGGCGCAGCGTGCCACGGACGATCCATTCCCGGCCCGCGACTTTCACGAGTCCACCGAACGCGCGGACCAGTGCGCGCAATTGCGCACCGTGGGCCGAATCGGCCATGCCGACCATGAGCAGCATCCGTTCGGCGGCCGCGTCGTCGGCTTCGTCGAGGATCTGCTGCACCTCGGGATCGTTGCCGACGCCCTCGTGGCTGGTCACCTTGACCCACGTGTTGCCGTGTTCGGCGATGGTGTCGAGCAGCCAGTTCACGCTCGCCTCGACGCGTTCGCGCGCGGTGCCGGTCGGCACGACCATGTCGTCGATTCTCGGCAGTGTCACCATCCGGTGGACCACGGCGAGGTAGAGATCGCGTTTGTTGCCGAAATAGTGGTTGATCAGCCCGCGCGCCACTCCCGCGCGCTGGGCGAGCCCGGCCGTGGACACCGCCGCGTAGGGCCGCTCGCCGAACATGTCGATGGCGCAGGCGAGGATCTGCGCGCGGCGTTCGTCGGGTTCGAGCCTGCGCCTGCGCGGCGCGGGCTCGACGACGGCGTCCGGCGCCGCCGCCGGGTCGCGGATATCAGAGCGATCTGGCAATGAGATCCTTCATCACCTCGTTGCTGCCCGCCAGGATGCGCAGAACGCGGGCGCCGGTGTAGAGCTGCGAAATCGGATACTCCGTCATGTAGCCGTAGCCGCCGAACAGTTGCAGGCAGCGGTCGACAACGATACCGAGTTGGTCGGTGAGCCAGTACTTCGACATCGCCGCGGTCGGGATATCGAGTTCGCCGCGCAGGTGCCTGGTGATGCAATCGTCGAGAAAGATGCGGCTGACCCGCGCCAGCGTCGCGCATTCGGCCAGTTCGAATTTGGTGTTCTGCATGGCGAACAGCGGTTTGCCGAATGCCTCGCGGCCCTTGGTGTAATCGACGGTCAGCGCGACCGCCTTCTCCATCATCGCGACCGCGATGATGCCGGTGACCAGCCGCTCCTGGGCCAGCAACTGCATCATCTGATAGAAACCCTGGCCCTCGGCCTCGCCGAGCAGATTGGTGGCGGGCACGCGGAGACCGTCGAAGAACAGTTCGGCGGTGTCCTGGGCCTTGCCGCCGATCTTGTTCAGGATGCGGCCACGCTTGAAACCCGGGGTGTCGTCGGAGACCTCGGCGAAGATGAGCGAAACGCCCGCGGCGCCTTTGGTGGGGTCGGTCTTGGCGGCGATGATGATGCCGTCGCAGAGCCAGCCGTTGGTGATGAAGATCTTCGAGCCGGTGATGACGTACTCGTCGCCTTCGCGCACGGCCCTGGTCTTGATGTTCTGCAGATCCGAGCCGGTGCCGGGTTCGGTCATGCCGATGGAGAGCACCATCTCACCGCCGGCCGCCTTGGGCAGCACCCGCCGCTTGAGTTCCTCGGAACCGAAATGCTGGAGGTAGGGCGCGATGATGGTGCTGTGGACCGGCAGTCCGAGCGACCCGTCGCCCGCGAAGGCCTGCTCCTCGATGATCGCGGCCTCGTGCGCGAAGGTCCCGCCACCGCCACCGTATTCGGCCGGAACCGACGGGCAGAGCAGGCCGAGTTCGCCGGCCCGGTTGTACAGGTGACGATCCGGATGTCCCTGCGCGACGAATTTCTCCTCGTGCGGGACGACTTCCTTCTCGAAGAATGCCCGCGCGAGTTCGCGAACCGCCTCGACCTCGTCGTCACTCCATGCCGCACGTGCCATCTCGCCGATCCTTTGCCTCGCTGCCGGAACGCGGTGTCCCCACGGTCACGCGCGGGGACGACGCCACGGATCCGACCTCCGCGCCGGACCCTCGCCCTCAGATTCCACCACTATTGGCATGATGTCAACAAATCGTGGCAGAAGTCGGCGCGATCCGGATCCGGATGGGTGGGGACGCTCAGCCCGCGGGGTGGGCGAATCCGCCGATGGCGGCGAGAGTGGTCAGTATCGGGGTATCGGGATCGGCGGTGATGCCCTGCCGCCGCAGGAAACCGTCGATCATGCCCCACACGAATTCGGTGGCTTGATCCACGAATTCGGCCGTGCGTTCGGGCGCGGGCCGTCCGGCGTCACCGAGCCACAGATCGGTCACCGCCACGACGACCCCGACCACGGCGCGTGCGAGGTAGTCGATACCCGCCGGGTCGATCGGCAGCGATCGCGCGAATTCGCGAGCCTGCGTGGTGAGCCGGGCCGCGGCGGCCCGGCCGAGGTCGAATTGCAGGACCGAGCCGTCCGCCTGCTGGGTCACCTGCGCTTGGCCGAGGAAACGGAAAACGTCGGGATGGGCCAGGATGCTGTCGGCGTAACCGGTCAGCACCCGCCCGAGCGCGACGCGCGGCGGCGCGACGATGAGTGTCAGATCCCGGCCCGCGCCCACGGACGCCGCCTTGGCCATCCGGTCGCCGATCTCGGTGTAGAGGTCGGCCTTGTCGGCGAACCTGCGGTAGAGGCGCGGTTTGGTGATACCCGCCTCGCGGGCGATGTCGTCCATGCTCGGACGGGGGCCTTCCCTGTCGATCACCCGGATCGCGGCGTCGACGATCTCCTCGCGGGAAACCGTGCGCGACACGGGTCGGGCGTTGATGCGGGCCACAGCGCGAGCCTATCGTACCGCCGGTACGCTCGACCGGGTGCAAGCAGACCGGAAGCCTGTCGTTACCCGTCGAAACATTGCGGCAGATCGTTCGCACTGTCACTATCGGTGAACGTACCGGCGGTACACGCGGATGGATCGCATCCGCCGACGACAGCTCAGCGACCGAGGCGACACCGACATGAATCGACCGTTCGACACCCCCGATCCGGCGGGCACCCATCGTCCCGTTCGCACGACGACCGTGCGCGGGCACGGGGTGGACCTGGCCGTCTACGAATGGGGCAGGCGCGGTGACGAACCCCTGGTGCTGGTGCACGGACTCTCCGACACCCATCGGGTCTGGACCGACGTGGCGGTGCTGCTCGCCGACGGATTCCGGGTCATCACCTACGACGTGCGCGGACACGGACGCTCCTCGCGACCCGACGAACCGCACGGCTATCGGCTCGATCTGCTCGCCGAGGACTTCTTCGCCCTCGTCGACGCGGTCAGTCCGCATCGACCGGTGCACGTGTGCGGGCACGGCTGGGGAGCCGTACAGATCTGGGAGGCGGTCTGCGACGCGCGGGCCAACACCCGGATCGCCTCGTTCACCGCCATCGCCGGACCGAATCTCGACCACGTCGGCATCACCCTGCGCGAACTGATCCGCGATCCCGGTTACGCGGCGCAATTGCTGACCGACAGGAAGTTCTGGCGCCACAGCGCGAATTCGGCACAGATCGCGGCGCAGCGCATCGCGTTCCCGCCGCGGGTGCGCACCTGGGTCATCGAACAACTCGGCGGCATCGCCCGAGTCCACGCGACGACCGCGCCGACCTGGCGGACGGATCTGGCGACGGGCGCGCGGATCGCCTGCGTCAACCTCGCGCACCACCTGCTGCGCCCCCGGCAACGCCGTACCGCCGTGCCCGTACAACTGGTGGTCGACACCACCGACGTCTTCGTCCCGCCGTTCCTCTACTACGGCAGCGCACGCTGGGTGGACCGGCTCTGGCGCAATTCCATCCCGGCCGATCACTGGCTCCCGGTGACCGAACCACTTCTCGTCGCCGAGGCCATCGCCAATTTCGTGGAGGATCTGCTCGACGCGGACGTGCCCTACCCCGGCGCCGACGCCGCCGACCGGTAGCCGGACGAAAGCGGTGGACGGAGGCGTTCGGCCGGGCACGCAGGGCGAATGCGACAATGGACGCGCAAACCGCCCCCGTTCACGAAGGATCGCCCCGCATTCCGATGGCCGAGAACACCATGTCGCCGCTTCCGACCGACCCGGCCATCGATCCGGATGATCTTGCCGCCTGCCTGCGTGTTCTCGAACAGGCGGGACAACTGGACAAGGAACATCCGGATTCGGTCGCGGTGCAGCGCGCCGTCGGGCACATGTTCAAGAAGCTCAAGCAGCGCAGGCGCAACGAGGCCAGGGCCGCGATCTCGGAGGCCGACCGGGCCGTGGTCGCCTCGACGGCCACCGGCTCGCCCCATCGGATCGACGACGAGACCGCGGGTATCCCGCTCACCTCGTCGACCTCGGGTGCGAGCGCGGGCACCCTGATACGGTCGCGCCCCTGCTACATCTGCAAACAGCACTACACCAGGGTCGACGCGTTCTACCACCAGTTGTGCCCGGACTGCGCCGCCGACAGCCATGCCAAGCGCGACGCGCGAACCGATCTGTCCGGTCGACGGGCACTGCTCACCGGTGGCCGCGCCAAGATCGGCATGTACATCGCCTTGCGGTTGCTGCGCGACGGCGCGCACACCACCATCACCACCCGTTTCCCCAACGACGCCATCCGCCGCTTCGCCGCCATGGACGACAGTGCCGACTGGCTGGACCGGTTGCGCATCGTCGGCATCGACCTGCGCGATCCGGCCCAGGTGGTCGCCCTCGCCGACGATGTGGCCGCGCAGGGTCCGCTCGACATCCTGATCAACAACGCCGCCCAGACCGTGCGCCGGTCGACGGGCGCCTACAGCGCGCTGGTCGACGCGGAATCGGGTCCGCTGCCCGCGGGCGCGCTGCCCGACGTGGTCACCTTCGGCAAGACCATGCAGGCCCACCCCACCGCGCTCACCGCCTCCCTCGCGCCGACGCTCACCGCGGCCGATGTGGCGGAACTGGCGTTGGTCGCCGGGTCTGCCACCCCCGAGCGCATCGCACGCGGCGTCGCGATCGACGCGGGCGGTCTGCTGCCCGATCTCGCGCACAGCAACAGCTGGGTGCAGACGGTCACCGAGGTGGATCCCACCGAACTGCTCGAAGTGCAACTGTGCAATTCGGTCGCGCCGTTCATCCTGGTCTCCCGGCTGCGACCGGCGATGGCCGCGGCGGGGGCGCGCCGCAAGTACGTCGTGAACGTCTCCGCGATGGAGGGTCAGTTCTCCCGCGCGTACAAGGGGCCGGGTCACCCGCACACCAATATGGCGAAGGCCGCGCTGAACATGTTGACCCGCACCAGCGCTCGCGAGATGTTCGAAGAGGATTCGATCCTGATGACCGCGGTCGACACCGGGTGGATCACCGACGAGCGTCCGCACTACACCAAGATGCGCCTGGCCGAATCGGGTTTCCACGCACCGCTGGACCTGGTCGACGGCGCCGCCCGCGTCTACGACCCGATCGTGCAGGGCGAGAACGGCAACGACCTGTTCGGCTGCTTCCTGAAGGACTACCGGACCTCGCCCTGGTGACGCCTATGCTGGTGAGATGCTGTACCGGCTGTTGGCCGACGCCACCGCGGTCCTCCATTTCGCCTTCGTCGCCTACGTGGTCGTCGGCGGTTTCCTGGCGTGGCGGTGGCCGCGCACCCTCTGGTTGCATCTGCTCGCGGTCGGGTGGGGATTCGGCACGATCCTGGTCGGCTACGACTGCCCGCTGACCCACCTGGAGGATTGGTCGCGCCGCCGCGCGGGCGAGGACGGACTGCCCTCGAGCGGGTTCATCGATCACTACCTGACCGGCGTGATCTATCCGGAGAGCGCGCTGGGGCTGGTGCGCGTGCTGGTCGCCATCTGCGTCGTCACGTCCTGGGCGGGATATCTGCTGCTGCGCCGTCGGCGCGCGACCGAGGCATTGCACCGGGGTTGCCGGGCCTGACCGGCCGACTCGGGCTCCACGCTTCGGGTGGGGAACTACTACTGTCGTGGTGGTGAACGATCACGCACGGCTGGTCCACGACTACGAAGCCGGCATCGGTGTCCCCACTTCCGCCATCACCCCGGTCCCGGACCCTGGCGGTAATCTCGCTGCGACACTGCCGGTTTGGTCGTTGGCGGCCGGATCGATCGCGGCGTTGACCGCGGCGTCGAACCGCATCCGTGACGCGCACGGCCTCGCCCCCATGGCGCACCGGATCGATCCCGTGCGCATCGCCGCGGCCTTCTCCAGCGACCGACTAGTCCGCGCGAACGGCAGGCAGCCCGCCATGTTCGCCGACCTGTCCGGTTTCTTCCCCACCTTCGACGGCTGGGTGCGCACCCACGCCAACTATCCGCACCACAGAACTCGCTTACTTGCCGCGCTCGGTCTCGCGGAGAACGCGCCCATAGATCTGGCGGTAGCCCAGCTCGCCATGAGCCGGGCCACCGATGTGGAGGAGACCGCCGCCGCCTACGGCGCGATCGCGGTCCGGGTCCGTACCGAAGAGGAATGGGCGGGCACGCCCGAAGCGGAGGCGGCGGCCCACGGCCCGCTGGTCGCGATCGAAGCGCGCCACGACCGGGCGAGCAGTATCGCGCGTTCGGATGCCACCCCGTTCCAGCCCCTCCGTGGCATTCGCGTGCTCGACATGACCCGGGTCGTCGCGGGCCCGGTGGCGACGCGAACCCTGGCGCTGCTCGGCGCCGAGGTGCTGCGGGTGGATCCGCCGTTCCTGCCGGAGATTCCGTGGCAGTACGTGGATACCTGCCAGGGCAAACTCTCGACCAGGCTCGATCTGCGCGACCCGGCTTTCTACGATCTGCTGGTCTCGGCGGACGTCCTGGTGACCGGTTATCGCCCCGGCTGTCTCGAACGCGCGGGCCTGACCCCCGCGCAGCGACCGGGTCTGATCCACGGCCGGGTCTCCGCCTGGGGTGAAGGCGGTCCGTGGGGCGGACGGCGCGGATTCGACAGCATCGTGCAGGCCGCGACCGGTATCTC
Source organism: Nocardia noduli (assembly GCF_019038455.1). Lineage (NCBI taxonomy): Bacteria > Bacillati > Actinomycetota > Actinomycetes > Mycobacteriales > Nocardiaceae > Nocardia > Nocardia noduli. The sequence goes on along the minus strand of NZ_JAFMPL010000003.1, from coordinate 71,755 downwards.
CATCACCGAGGGCGCGCCGTCGGTGCCGGGTACCCTGCCCGCGCAGGCACTCGACCACGCGTCCGGATATCTGCTGGCGGCGGGCATCATCGACGCGCTGGCCGCGCGCACCTACGACGGTGTCGGCCGGGATGTGCGGGTGTCGTTGGCGCGCACCGCGTCCTGGCTGCTGACCGCGCCGGGACGCACGCTCAACCATCCCCCGGCGACACCGCCCAACCCGGACACCGTGGTCAGGCACGGCAGTTTCACCACCGCGGCGCCCGCCCTCGTCGAATATCCGGACTACGCGTGGCCCGCCCCCGACTACGGCAGGAACTACCCGTCCTGGCCGGTGCGCACGCGCTGATCGGCCGGTAGAAAACCCTTTGCGAACGGTCGCCTTCCGGCGGTGCAATGGTGACTCGCCCGTCACCGTTCCCGGAAGGAGATAGCCTCGTGGATTCCGTCTCGCCCGTGCTCACCCCGGACGGGACGCTGCCGCGTGCCGGACGCACCGAATGGGTCGGGCTCACCGTGCTCGCACTGGCCTGTCTGGTCTACGCCATGGATATGACGGTCCTGCACCTGGCCGTGCCGATGATCAGCGCCGAGCTGCATCCGAGCAGCGCGCAACTGCTCTGGGTCATCGACATATACGGGTTCATGGTGGCGGGCCTGCTGATCACCATGGGCACCCTCGGCGACCGGATCGGCAGGCGACGGATTCTGCTGTTCGGCGCGGCGCTGTTCGCGGTGGTTTCGGTGGTCGCCGCGTTCGCGACCAGCACCGAGGTCCTCATAGCCTGTCGCGCGCTACTTGGTATCGCCGGGGCGACGGTCGCGCCGTCCACGCTGTCGCTGATCTTCAACATGTTCCGCGACGCCAGGCAGCGGTCGATCGCGGTCGGCGTGTGGGTCGGCGCGTATTCGACCGGCGGCGCGGTGGGGCCGATCTTCGGCGGCGTACTCCTCGAACACTTCTGGTGGGGCTCGGTCTTCCTGCTCGCGGTGCCGGTGATGGTGTTGTTGCTCGTCCTCGGCCCCAGGGTGCTGCCGGAATTCCGTGATCCGGGGGCCGGGCGGCTCGATCCGCTGAGCGCGGCACTGTGCGTGGCGACGATGATCGCCGTGGTTTTCGGTATGAAGGCGATCGCGCAGGACGGTCTCGGCCTCGGTCCGGCGCTGGCGCTGGCGGGCGGCGCGCTGCTCGCGGTGGTGTTCACCCGCAGACAGCTGCGCAGTTCCGATCCGATGCTCGACCTGCGGTTGTTCCGGCTTCCCACGTTCCGGATCGCACTGGTGATCAATATGATCGGCGTTTTCGTCGCGTTCGGGTATTTCCTGTTCGTCGCCCAGTACTTCCAACTCGTCCTCGGCATGAGCCCACTGGCGACCGGCCTGGTGATGGCGCCCTCGGGCCTGGGCTTCCTGATCGGTTCGCAACTGACCCCGCGCGTGATGCCGCTGGTGCGCCCCGCCTATCTGATCGGTGGCGGACTGGCGCTGACCGGCGTCGGTCTGCTGATGATGACGCGACTGAGCGCGGGCGACGGATACGGCCTCGCGCTGGCGGCGTCGGTGGTCTGTTCGCTCGGACTGGCACCGGTTTTCGGCATCACCACCGAGATGATCGTGGGGTCGGCGCCGCCCGAACAGGCGGGCGCGGCGTCGGGCGTCTCGGAGACCGGGGCCGAACTCGGTGGCGCACTGGGAATCTCGATCCTCGGCAGCGTCAGCATCGCGATCTACCGCGGTGACCTCGCCACGACGCTGCCCGCCGGACTGTCCGAGGACGACGTCCACTCGGTCCGTGACACGCTCGGCGCGGCCGCGCGGGTCGCGTCGGAACTGCCGGGTGACCTCGGTGACGCGGTCCTCGGCGCGGCGCGCACGGCATACCTGCACGGCGTCCACATCACCGCGGCCATCGCTGGTATCGCCTCGCTCGTCATCGCGGTGGTGGCCCTGCGGCAACTGTGGAATGTGCCGGTCCTCGATACCGGCGAGCAGGCCGGGGACCGCGACGATTAGGGCGTCGCGGTCCCGGCGACGGCGTGGAACGCCTCGACCAGTCGCCCGCCGCCGGGGACCGCGCCGCCGGGGTCGATGATCCACAGCACCGAGAATCCCTGTGTGATCGCGAAATACAGTTCCGCGACGGCGTCGGCCTGCGCGGCGTCGAGTTCGGGATGGGTTTCGCGAAGGGCAGTGGCGATATCGGCGTACGCGCCCGCCAGGTTGTCGGACATGAACGACTGTGGCCGGTCCGACCGCGCGACGCGCAGCAGGTTCTCCATACTCGCCAACATGCCCTCGCGATGTTCGGCGAAGATCGCGGGCAGACCGTCGACCAGCGCCGCGAACGTCTCGGTCATCGGCAGGTCGGCGGTGGTGCGGATCAACGCGTCCATGGCGTCGCCGATGCCGGTGCCCAGCGCCTCGGCCAGTGCCTCGGTGATGAGGCGTTCCTTGGAGCCGAAGTGGTAGCCGATGGCGGCGAGGCTGACGCCCGCCGCCGCGGCGATATCGCGCGCGGTGGTCTTGGCGACGCCGCGTTCCATGATCGCCTTGCGCGCTCCCGCCAGCAGGTCTTCCCGGTTGCCCATCCCCACAGCCTACAACACGTCTTAGACATATGTACCAGACGTATGTCCTAACGCTGGCGACGCCACCGGGCCGGGTTGTCCGGACGGTCGCTAGTCTCGTGCTGTGCGAGCGCGGATCATCCTGGACGTCGACACCGGCATCGACGACTCACTGGCCCTGCTGTACCTGCTGGCCTCCCCCGATGCCGAGATCGCCGGAATCGCCGCCACCGCGGGCAACGTTCCCGCCGACCGGGTGGCCGCGAACAATCTGGCGTGGCTGGACGTGTGCGGAGCCCCCGACATCGAGGTGGCGCTCGGCGCGCCGGAACCGCTGGCGATTCCGCTGCGAACCACCGAGGACACCCACGGTCCGCAGGGCATCGGCTATGCCGAACTTCCCGAATCGACGCGATCGCTCTCGGACCGATCCGCCGCGCGGATGTGGGTCGAGCTCGCCAGGGCGCATCCGGGCGAACTCATCGGACTGTGCACCGGCCCGTTGACCAATCTCGCGCTGGCGCTGCGGATCGAACCCGAACTCCCGACCCTGCTGCGACGACTCGTCGTGATGGGCGGCGCGTTCAACCATCCGGGCAACACCACGCCGACCAACGAATGGAATGTGCACGTCGACCCCGAGGCCGCCAAGGAGGTGTTCGACGCCTTCTCCTCGGCTCCCGCCGACCGCAGGCCCATCATCTGCGCCCTCGACATCACCGAAACCATCGAGATGTTCCCCGAGCATCTGCGCAGGCTCGCGGAGCGGGCGGGATGCCCTCCTGACCGACCCGTCTCGGCGCACGATCCGGACGGACTGCGCTCCACCTCGCCGAATCCGGTGGTGCGCCACATCGACGACGCGGTGCGGTTCTACTTCGAATTCCACCGTCATCACGACCAGGGGTACCTCGCGCACATGCACGATCCGTTCGCGGCCGCGGTGGCCATCGATCCCGCACTCGCGGTGCTGCGGCCCGCGACGGTGGACGTCGAACTGACCGGAACACTCACCAGGGCGACCACGGTCGCCGACTGGGCGGGGATGTGGGGCAGGCAACCCAACGCCGACATCGTGATCGGCACCGATCCGGTGGTCTTCTTCGATCGGCTGATCACCCGGGTCGGCGATTTCGCGCGGGCGGTGCATCCACCCGCACGCCAGGAGGTGTCATGACCGGCCACGACGACAACGCCTATCTCGCCGATTTCCGCTCCCGGCTCGAGCTGCCCGGCATCATCGACGTCCACACCCATTTCATGCCCGAACAGGTACTGCGCAAGGTATGGGCGTATTTCGACGCGGTGGGTCCGATGACGGGCAAGGACTGGCCGATCACCTATCGCGACGACGAACAGGTGCGCCTGAAGACCCTGCGCGACTTCGGTGTTCGCGCCTTCACCGCGCTGGTGTACCCGCACAAACCCGCGATGGCGGCGTGGCTCAACGAGTGGACCGCCGATTTCGCGCGACGGACACCGGACTGCCTGCACACCGCGACCTTCTATCCCGAGCCGGGCGCACCGGAATATGTGCGGACCGCGATCGACCGGGGCGCACGGGTTTTCAAGGTGCACATCCAGGTCGGCGACTTCGCCCCGAACGATCCCCTGCTCGACCCGGTGTGGGGCCTGCTGGAGGACAGCGGAATTCCCGCGCTCGTGCACTGCGGTTCCGGCCCCGCTCCCGGCACCTACACCGGACCCGAACCCATGGCCGCGCTGTTGCGGCGCTTCCCGCGCCTGCGCTTGATCGTCGCCCACATGGGCACCCCCGAATATTCCGAATTCCTGGACCTGGCACAGGAATACGTGGGCGTCCACCTCGACACCACGATGGTCTGGACCGACTTCAGCGAAGCGGACGCCCCCTACCCGGTCACCGAACGGGGACGGTTGCACGACCTGGGCGAGCGCATCCTCTTCGGCAGCGACTTCCCGAATATTCCGTATCCGTACGGACATTCGGTGTACGCGCTGGAACGGCTGGAGCTGGGCGAGGACTGGCTGCGGCAGGTCTGCTACCGGAACGCGGCGCGATTGTTCGACGTACGCTGAGCACGCTTCACCCGGTGCCCGCCGGTTCCTGGACACCGCGTCGCGACAGCCCGCTGGCGCGCAGCACCCGGCGAGCGATGGCGGCGCGAATGGATTCGTCGGTGCCGATGACGCGCACGTGGCGACGCGCCCTGGTGATCGCCGTATAGAGCAGTTCCCTGGTCAGCAGGGTGGATTCCGGTTCGGGCAGGACCACCGAGACCGTGTCGTACTGGCTGCCCTGGCTGCGATGGATGGTCATCGCGAATACCGTGACCACGGAGGGGAACTGGGTGGGATGCACCAGGTAGGGGGTGCTGCCGCGTTGCAGTGCCGCCCGCAGCGATCCGTCGGGCAGCCGCACGATGACACCGGTGTCGCCGTTGTAGATACGGGCCTCGTGGTCGTTGGCGGTAACCAGCAGCGGCTGGCCGGGATACCAGGGCGCGAGCGCGGATTCGGGACCCGCACCGCCCGCGGCGGCCCATTCCGCCGCCATCCGGTCCCACCGTTCGACACCGAACGGTCCCTGCCGGTGCGCGCACAGCAGCCGATGCGATTCCAGCGCGGTCAGCGCGCCCGCCGCGTCGCCCTCGAGCGCCGCCGAGGTCACCGCGGCGGCCGCGGCGACGACGTCGGCGCGGACGGCCCTGGTCTGATCGGGAGCGCACAGCGACAGTTCGGGTCCGCCCGCGCGCAGTAGTTCCAGGGCGGTGTCGGCGTCGCCAGCCCGGACCGCGACGGCGAGTTCGGCGATCCTGCCGCCGAATCGGCGACCGCGCGTCAACCGGACGATGCCACCGCGCAACCGGGTCCGCTCCAGCGCCGACAGCGCCTCCGCGTCGCGATCACCGTCGGTCGCCTGGCCGCCCAGGATGCGGTCCAGGATCGGATTGGGTTCGCCGACAACCGGTCCCGCGACGAGATCGGCCAGGACCGCGCCCGCGTCCACCGAGGCCAGCTGATCGGGATCACCGACAAGCACCACCCTCGTGTCGGGGCGCAGTGCGGCGAGCAGACTCGCCATCATGGTCAGCGAGACCATCGAGGTCTCGTCCACCACGATCACGTCGTAGGGCAGCCGATTGAACTCGTGGTAGCGGAACCGGGCGGTGCGGCCGCGCTGCCAGCCGAGCAGGCGGTGCAGGGTGGCCGCGGTGAGTTCGGGCAGACCGAGTTCGCCCGCCTGTTCACGCACCGCCTCCTGCAATCGGGCCGCGGCCTTACCCGTGGGCGCGGCCAGGGCGATGCGCAGTGCGGGGGCCTTCGGATCGGCCTTGCGGTGCGCGTCGAGCAAGGCCAGGATGCGCGCGATGGTGTGAGTCTTCCCGGTGCCGGGACCGCCCGCGACCACCGTGGTCCAGTGCGTGGCCGCCAACGCGGCGGCCAGCCGCTGACGATCGGTCGCGATGCCGTGCGGACCGTCGAAGAGCCGATCCAGTTCCACGCGCACGATATCGGGATCGACGACCGGATGGTGGGCGGCCCGTTCGGTGAGCACCAGGCGGATCGTCTGCTCCTGCTGGAAATACCTGTCCAGATAGAGCAGCGGTCCCGCGTCGGAACCGGCCTCGGCCGGGACGACCCGCAGCGGGGTGAGCGGCCCGCCCGAGCCGCCGACGACCAGCGGACTCACCCGCAACGCCGCGACCACCGCCTCGATATCGGGCCACGGCAACGCGGTCGGATCGATACCGGCCGTCTCGCGGTCCTCGTCGGCGTCGACACCGATATCGCGCATGCGGTAGAGCTCGAGGCATACCGATCCCGAGCGCACCGCCCGCACCGCCAGCGCGGCCGCGAAGAGCACCTCCTCGGACGATTCGCGCCCGAGCCTGCCCAACCGCAGCGCGACGTGCACGTCCGCCGCCGACAGCACGCCCGCCTCGTTGAATATTCGCAGCAGACCGGTGCCGCGCTGGGCCACCTGGATCGATGTCACCGGCGCACCGGAACCTTCCGTATCGCGGTGGTTCCGCCGGACTCCGACACCCGGATCCGCCGCAGCCGCACCTCGGCCACCGCGCTCACGAGATCTCCCCCGCGAGCAGATCCGACAGCGCCAGGATCAACGCGGGCGGGGGATCCCAGTCGAAGACGCCGCATCCGGGCGGGGTCGCCGGGCCGATCATGCCGCGCACGAACAGGTAGGCGCAGCCGCCCAGATGCCGCTCGGGATCGTAGCCGGGCAACCGCCAGCGCAGATACCGGTGCAGGGCCACCGAATACAGCAGCGCCTGGAGCGGATAGTGCGAGCGCAGCATCTCCGCCGCCATGCGTTCGCGCGTGTAGTGATCGACGGTCAGGTCGCCGGTGCCGAGCCGGTTGGTCTTGTAGTCGACGACGACGAAACGAGGTGCCGCGCCGTCGGTGACACGCAGGACCGCGTCGATACTGCCGGTGAGATAGCCGCGCAGCGGGGTGTCCTCCAGGGTTTCCACCTGGTCGGCGTAGGTGTGGAAGATGTCGTCGGCGCCGAGATGCGCGCGCAGCAGATCCGCGATCCGGCGCAGCGTGGAAGGGCGCGTCGCGAGCACGTCGCCACCGGCCAGCGGCAGTTCGAAATCGAGTTCGGCGAGTCGGTCGCGACCGGCGAAATCGGCGAGCGCGCCGCATCCGAGCGGCGTGCGCAGCACGGCGCCCAGCGCGGCGCCCAGCAGTTCCGGATCGAAATCGGCCATCGACTCCTCGACGGCGTGACGGCACCGGGCATGTACTTCGGCGTCGAGATCTGCGGCGTCGGTGTCGACACGTTCGAGGACCGAATGCACCAGGGTGCCGAATTCCGCGCCGTAGGGCAGCGCGTTCATCAGCGACGACGCCCCGGCGACCGGCTCGTCCTCGAGGATCGGCGCGTCGGCGGGTTCGTCGCCGGGTCCGCGTTCGTCCTCGGGCTCGCTGTCGGTCACGAATTCGTGGGCGCCCGCGGTCAACGCCGAGTAGGAGGTGCGCCGCCAATGCTGATCCAGGACGCGGTCGAACCGCGCCGCCGCCAGTTCACCGGTCGCGGCCTCGGTGCGCACCCGCCGGATCTCGACGGAGTCGGTGGCCCGCACCGCGGTCACCGACACGGCGTCGGCGGCCGTGGCCGCCCAGGCCGACAGTGTCTGCGCGGCCACGGCGTCGGCGGGTACCGTCGCCCGGTTCGGCACCGTGTCGCCGCCGTCGGGCCTGCCGAAGATCATGCGGTGCAGCGGGGCCGCCGCGGTGGTGGCCGCGGGCGCCCACCAGGCGACGACCTGACATTCTGCCCTGGTCAGCGCCACATACAGCAGACGCAGTTCCTCGCCCGCCTCCTCGGCCTCGGCACGTTGCCTGCGCTCGGCGTATCCGGCGGCGTCCGGTCCGCCGACGTCGAGTACCCGCGCGCCGTCCTCGTCGTGGAACAGCAGCGTGGCCGGATACGGATTCTTCGCGCTGTCCCACGCGAAAGGCAGGTAGACGAGCGGGAATTCGAGTCCCTTACTGGCGTGCACCGTCGCGATCTGGACCGCGGCGGCGTCACGGTCGAGGCGACGGCTGCGGTCGGCGACGCTGCCGGAGGCCGGATCGCGCACCCGGTCGCCGAGCCACCGGGTCAGCGCGGTGAGCCCGAATCCCTCGGTGAGCGCGACCTGGTCGAGCAGTTGCGCGATATGGCGCAGGTCGGTCAGTTGCCGTTCACCGTTCTCGACGGTCAGCAATCGGGACGCGAGATTCGCTTCCGCGGACAGTTTCTCGAAGACCGCCGCGAATCCGGCCCGGGCGAAGAGCCGGGACGCGTCGCGCAACTGGGCGCTCACACGGCCGACCAGATCGGCTCCGCCGCTGTCGATTTCGGCGGCGCTCACCCCGAGGATCGGGGTGCAGGCGGCCAGTCGGACACGGTCGGATCGGTGCGGTTGTTCCAGCGCACGCAACAGCCACAGCCAGTCGGTGGCGCTGGGGGTGGCGAAGACGCTGGTGCCGCCCGCCAGGACCGAGGCGACTCCGACGCGGTCCAAAGCCGCGCGCACGACGTCGATCTGGGAGCGGGTGCGAACCAGGACGGCGATATCGCCGGGGCCGATCGGGCGGCTCGCCGTCGCGGCGGTGTCGGGCGGAGTCGCCGCGGAATCGGTCGCGACGCCCGCGTCGATGCGCGATCCCGATTCGAGCAGCTGGACGATATCGGCGGCCAGATCGTCGGCGACCCGAGCGCGCTGCCGACCGACCACGGGGAAACCGGATTTGTTCAGCGGCCCCGCGCCCGTGCGCGGCAGGCATCGCACCCGCAGCGGGGTGAGGAGTTCGGCGGGACCTGTCAATCGAGTCCACGGCCGGGTCGCGGCGACCGGATACACCGAGATGTCGTGATGGCCCAGTGCCGCACCACCGTAGAGGTGGTCGAGCGCGGCGAGCAGCCCGGCGTCGCTGCGCCAGTTGGTGGTGAGGCCGAGGCGGCTGTCGGCGTGGGCGACGGCGTCGAGATAACTCAGCACCTCCGCACCCCGGAAGGCGTAGATGGCCTGTTTCGGATCCCCGACCAGGACCATGGTGGTGTGGCCGTGGAAGGACCGGCGCAGGATGTCCCATTGCAGTGGATCGGTGTCCTGGAACTCGTCCACCAGGGCCACCCGGTAGCGGTCCCTGATCCGGGCACACGCGCGTTCGCCGTGCGCCGGGTCGGCGAGCACGTCGTGCAGCAGTACGAGCAGATCGTCGAAATCGCGCAGTCCGGCCAACCGTTTGCGCCGCTCGGTCTCGGCGCGCACCGCGGCCACGAACGCGGCCCGCTCGCCGATCCGGCCCTCGTCCCTCGGGATCAGCGCGGCGTGGCGGTCACCCACGGCGGCGAGCGCGAGGGTGTGCGCGTCGGAGAGCGGGAACGGCGGTTCGGTCCGGGCGTACCGGTGCAGGTAGAGGTCGTCGGCGACGGTGCGGACGAGTTCGTCGACGGTGTCGACCAGTCGCGCGCCGGGATCGTGCTCACCCGCCAGGCCGAGTTCGTCGAGCATGCGCTGACAGAAGCTGTGGGTGGTCACGATGGTGCCCGCGTCGAACTCGGACAGGGCGACCAGCAGCCGGGCCCGCCTGCGCCACACCTGCTCGGCGTCGACCTGCGCCAGATGCCGAACGAGTCCGTCGTCGCAGGTACGGGCGGTCTCGGGATCGGCCAGTGCCGCCGCGACCGCGACGAACCGATCCCTGGCGCGTTCCCGCAGTTCCTGGGTCGCCGCGCGACTGAAGGTGACGAGCAGCAACTGCGAGATATCGATGCCGATCTCGGCGACGTAGCGCACCGCGAGTCCGACGATCGCGTGGGTTTTACCGGTACCCGCGCTCGCCTCCAGCACGGTGGTTCCGGTGGGCAACGGCCCGAAGGGATCGAACGATTCCGCCGACTTCACGGCCCCCGGCACCGGCAACGCGAGATCCGCGTCCTGCACCGTCATTCCGGATCCCTGCTTCCACCGTCTACCGACCGCCCCCGAACACTCCCCCGCGCCGCGCACAGCCTACTGCGCATGGGCCGCCACCCACGGGAACCTGCCCGCGCGTCGCGGCGCTCGATACCGGCGCCCGGCGGGGCCGTACCGCCGCGCGTGTCCGTTCGGCCCTGCCGTGTCGTGCCGTCGGGCCCGGTCACGGGCTGCCCTGGATCTCGGCGGCCAGCAACGGGGCCCACAGGCGGCGGGCGAGCGCGCCGAAGCGGGTGCTCTCGGCGGTTTCGCCCGCGGGGGCGGGGACGGCGGTCAGGTCGTCCAGGTGCGGGGCCGCGCCCCAGATGTAGCGCAGGTGGCGGTCGGTGTGGTCGCCGAATTTCCCCGGACCGTTGGCGCCGCCGTTGAATTCGCGTTCGGCGGCGGCGAACGACTCTTCGGTGCTCGCACCGCGGAAGCGACGTTCGGCGTACGCGGCGGTGGCTGTGGGCGCGATCGGCAGCGGTTCGGTCAGCCCGGCGTCGCGCAGTCTGACGATTTCCCGCAGGATCTCCACCGCGGCGGGCGCGGTCGGCGCGGTGAGCGCGGAACGCCATGCGGGACGGCTGAACTGGCCTCGTCCGGTGGTGATCGCCTGCCAGGTGCGGTCCTCGGTCGCGGCGAGCGCGAGCACCGAAACCCACGCGGTGATCCGATGTTTGGGGGCGAGGCGCGAATAGGTGGTGCGCACGAGGGTTTCCCCGCGCACCTCGGGCACCGTTCCGGTCAGCCTGCGTCCCTTGCCCAGATCGATCGCGATATCCACCGCCCGCGCGGGAACCTGGTAGTCGGCGGCCGACGCGCGCACCAATTTGTCGACCGTGCGCTCGATCTCGTCGAGTACGGCCGCGCCGAGCGCGAACGGCGGGATGACCCCGCGCCGCCATTCCGCGGCCCGAAGACCGGCGGGATCGGCGCCGGTCAGCCGGGCGTTCAGCATACGTTCGCCCAGTTCCCATTTCGCCAGGCCGTCCAATTCGATCGGAAGGCGATCGGCGATGTCCTCCTGGTGTTCGGGTACCCGCAGGCCGAGCCGTTGCCACAGGAACGCGCGGATCGGGTGTTCGACGAACGACACCAGATCGGCCAGCGCCACGTCACCGAGTTCGGGGGTCGGCAACGGGTCGGGCAGAAATGCCGGGCGCGGGTGGGCGGGGCGGTCGGCCGCCCGCGCGCCCGCCAGCGCGACCGCGTCGAAACTGAACGGGCGGTCGGCGCGGAAGTTGCGGCGGTCGAAACTCTGGAGCGGATGGCGGATCGCGACCTCGGACAGGTCGCCGCCGAGATAGCCGCGCAGCACGTCCAGCAGTTCGGCCACCGGAATCGCGGGCGGCCGTGGCGCGCCACTGACCGGATCGGCGCCGGTGTGCAACAGCAGCAACTTCTCCCGCGCCGCCGTGATCGCGTCGAGCAGTAGTTGCCGGTCCTCGCTGCGGGCATCCCGTTCCCCCGGCAGCGGGTCGCGGGCGAGGACATCGTCGCCGTCCACCCCGCCCGCACGCGGGAACACGTCGTCGTCCAGGCCGAGCAGCACGACCACCCGGTGCGGCACCGACCGCATCGGGACCATGGTGCAGACGGTGAGTTCGCCGGTGCGGAAATTCGCGCGGGTCGGCCGGGCCGCGAGCCGCCCGGCCAGCAGCACGCCGACATCGGGCAGCCGCAGCGACACGTCGCCCGCGTGTTCGGTGGCTGCGGCGAGTTCGCGCCTGGCCTCGGCCCGGACCCACGCCTGACTCTCCGGCACGTCGGTGAGCAGGTCGAGCGCGCGGCCCAGCGCCGCGGCCCATTCGTGCGCGGGCCTGGGCCCGCGCAGATCACGCAGACAGACCGCGAGCCGGTCGATGAATTCCGCGAAGCGGCCCGCCAGATCGACGTCGTTGCTGTCGACATCACCCAGCGGCAGGGCCAGATCCAGCCAGTCGTCGGTGCTCTCGTCGGCGGTGACGCCGAGCAGGATCCGGTCCACCGCGCCGTTGAGGGTGTTCTGCCCGAAATCCGCGAGACCGAACGCCTGGCGCTGTCGCTGCCCGATCCCCCACCTGGCACCCGATTCGGCCGCCCACTCGCGCAGCCGCTCGATCCCGTCGTCATCGAATCCGCAACGCCTGCGCACGGTTTCCGACGACGCCAGATCCAGCACCTGGGTGACCGTCACCCGGCCGTCGGCGAGTTCGAGCAGGACCGCGATCACCGAGAGCAGTGGATTGGTGACACCGCGCCCGCGATCGGCGAGCCGCACCCGCAGGAGCTGCGCCGGATGCGCGGCGTCGGGATCCCCCGACCCCGCCGACCGGGCCCCGAAGGCTGCCCTGACCAGTGGCGCGTAGACCTCCACCTCGGGGCACATGATCAGCACATCGCGCGGTTCGAGCGTCGGATCGGCGGCGAACAGTCCGAGCAACGCTTCCCGCAGCACCTCCACCTGCCGCGTCGGGCCGTGGCAGGCGTGGATGCGCAGGCTGTCGTCCGCGCTGTCGCGGACGCTCGGCGGCCACCGGTCGTCACGGATATCGTCCTGCACCGCGGCCAGCAGGGTCGGCGCGGGCCGGGAAGGCTCTGCGGGCACCGCACCGCCGAGGTATTCGTCGGAGCCGGTGACGCCGGACAGGCGCTGCTGCAATTCGCGTACATCGCGACCGAGGGCCGAGAGCAACGGGTGACGCACCGAGGTCGCGGAGGTGTCGGCGGCGCGTGTGGTCGCGACGGGCGACCCGTCGAGAGCCGACCACATGGCCCGGCTCGGGTGCGCGAGCCACACGTGCACGTCCCGCGCCGCCGCGACGGCGTCGAGTACCTCGAGCTGGTCGGCGGGCAATCGGGTCACCCCGAACAGCGAGATCCGTTGCGGCAGTTCGACCAGACCGGGTTCCGCGCGCAGCCGGTCGCACGCGGGGGCGAGCCGTTCGGCCGGACTCGGCGCACCGGACTCGGCCCGCAACCGCCGCCACAACTCGGGCTGCCACAGCAGATCCGACGGCACCGGCCTGCCCGCGCCGTCGGTGTCCGATCCCGCCGCCCACTCGGCGATCATGGCCGGACGCTGGGCGGCGTAACTCTCGAAGAGCCCGCACAGATGGGCGGCGGTGGAGTAGCGCCTGCCCGCGCGATGGTCGGCGCCCGCCGGGTCGGCGACACCGAGGTGACGCGACAGGACCGCGGCCCACGGCTCGGACACGGCCGCGTCGATCACCCGCAGCATCGCCCACACCACGCGCTCGCGCGCCCACGGATCGTCCTCGGGACGGATACCGCCCGCGGCCGCGAGCGCCGAGGTCACCAGCGTCGACGGCGAGGGGAAAGCGATATTCGCGGCGACACTGTCGCGGGCGGCACCGCCCGGGGTGACCCCGAGCACCGCCGACAGACGTTGCGTCAGCCACCGTTCCACACCTTTGGCGGGCACCGCGACCACCTCGGCGGCGAACGGATCCGCGAGCGGCGTCGCCAGCAGCGCGGCGAGCCCGTCCGCCAGGGCGTCGGCGCGCTCGGCCCGGTGGATGTGCAGCGGCATTGGTCGTTTATACGCCAGCGACCGTCGCGCAACCGAGCCGCCCCGTCCGGCGCGAAGTGACATGAGCCACAGGTGAACGCGCCACTCGGCCGTGTCGCGCGAAGCCCGTCGACCCGTATGCGACAGTGCTGCCCCGGGGAGGAACGGCAGAGCTGGATCGAAAGGCTGGTTTCGCGTTTCATGCAGACGAGGGTGATTCCCTTGGTGCCCCGAGGTGGTTTCACGGTGCGCCGGATCGGTGACCGGTGGGAACTGGTCAACTCGGGTTTCTACGGCCGCGGCGTCGTCGTGAACAGTTGGCCGCGCGAGCGCCACGCGGAGGCCTTCGCGCACTGCTACCGTCTCAACGGTCGCACCGTCGAGGAATTGCTCGCCGCGTTCCGGTGAACCCGCCGCGCGAAACCGCGGCGGCGAAAACCACTGCGGTGCAATGCGCGACGATCTTCGCTAGCACAGCGGGCGAACTAGCTCAAGACGTGCGTCCGGAGCGCCGATGTGCCATTGTGAACCCTCGTGCGTTACCCCTCGACCGTCACCCGGACACCGTCCCGCGTGGCCGCATCCGCCTGTGTCCTCGCCACCGCCGCGATTCTGCTGTCGAGCGCGCCCGCGCTGATTCCCGCTTCGGGACTATCCAGAGCCCAGGCGGTGCCGCTCACCCCCGTGCGCGGCTGCCTGGCGGGATTCGACTGCGATATGAGTTCACGGATCGACGCGGCGGACAACTACCTGCGCACCCGGCCCGGTGTCACCGGGTACGTGCTGCGCGATCGGGTCAGCGGCGGGGTGTACGCGAACGAGAGCGCCGAGAACGCCGTCTGGACCGCGTCGACGATCAAATTGGCCATCGCGGTCGATCTGCTCAATCGCGCCAGGGTCGGCGCGATCGCACTGGGCCCCGACGATCGCGGCCTGATGGAATCCATGCTCGCGACCTCGAACGACCAGGCCACCGATGTGCTGTGGAACAAGTACGCCGGTCTGGACCGGATGGCGTTCAACAACGCCTTCCGCGCCAACGGCATGTCCTCGCTGGTTCCGCAGCCGACCAATACCGCGTTGTTCCCGGACTGGTCGTTCCAGAAATGCACGGCGGCCGATCTGGACCGGCTGATGGACTACGTGCTCAACCGCATGCACCCCGACGACAAGAACTACCTGCTCGACCGCATGCGCGCGGTGGACTACAACCAGCACTGGGGTGTCTGGGGCGCGGGCGCGCGGATGCGTCCCGGCCTCAAGAACGGCTGGTCGGCCGAACAGGGCGGCTGGGTGGTCAACTCGGTCGGGTTCGCCGGACCCGGTGAGCGCTACACCCTGGCCATCATGAGTTCGCTCGGCGGCGACGGCGGCTACACCGAGGGCGCCGATACCGACACCAAGGTCGCGGAGTTGCTGCTCTCGGGCCGCTGACTCCTCCCGGAACCGGGGTTTCCGCCTGAATTCGGGCCGTGCGCGCGTCCTCGCCACGCGCGGCCCGATTCGTGAGGTCAGCCGGACGCGCGGTTCACCGTGGACGCCCGCCGCCGGTGAGTTCGGCCCGAAACCGAAGATCACGAACCGGGTGCTCGTCGTGCCGGTCGGATTCGAGCCGACTACCGTTGGTCGGGTCAAGGAATACGTCCGCCGGGGAAGAGCCCCAGGTCTGTCTAGGAGCACGACGATGAGCACACAGGATGTCGAGACCCGACGTCACCGGGTGGTGGTGATCGGATCGGGATTCGGTGGCCTGTTCGGCACCAAACATCTCAAGCGCGCCGACGTCGACGTCACCCTGATTTCCAAGACTTCCACTCATCTGTTCCAGCCGTTGCTCTACCAGGTCGCCACCGGCATCCTGTCCGTCGGTGAGATCGCGCCCGCGACGCGGCTGGTGCTGCGCAAGCAGAAGAACTCGCGCGTGCTGCTCGGTGACGTGATCGATATCGATCTCGAATCCAGGACGGTCACGTCGCGGATGCTGAACCAGAACACCGTCACCCCCTTCGACAGCTTGATCGTCGCCACCGGCGCGCAGCAGTCGTATTTCGGCAACGACCGCTTCGCCACCTACGCCCCCGGCATGAAGACCATCGACGACGCGCTCGAACTGCGCGCGCGCATTCTCGGCGCGTTCGAGGGCGCCGAATTGGCCACCACGCAGGAGATGCGCGACCGCCTGCTCACCTTCGTGGTGATCGGCGCGGGCCCGACCGGCGTGGAATTGGCCGGGCAGATCGCCGAACTGTCCGACCGCACGCTGGAGGGCACTTTCCACAATATCGATCCGCGTGACGCGCGGGTCGTCCTCATCGAGGGCGCGGGCGCGGTACTCGGTCCGATGGGACCGAAACTCGGCGGCAAGGCGCAGCGGCGACTGGAGAAGATGGGCGTCGAGATCCAACTCAACGCCATGGTCACCGATATCGACGCGCACGGCGTCACGGTGAAGGACGCCGACGGCACGATCCGCCGCATCGAATCCTCGTGCAAGGTGTGGTCGGCGGGTGTGCAGGGCAGTCCGCTCGGCAAGATGCTCGCCGAACGCTCCGACGGCACCACGACCGATCGCGCCGGACGCGTCATCGTGGAGCCCGACCTCACCATCAAGGGCCATCCGAACGTCTTCGTGGTCGGTGACCTGATGTCGGTGCCGGATGTGCCGGGCCAGGCCCAGGGCGCGATCCAGGGCGCCACCTACGCGGCCAAGCAGATCAAGGCGGGCCTGAAAGGCCAAGCGCCGCAGGATCGTAAGCCGTTCAAGTACTTCAACAAGGGCAGTATGGCCACGGTGTCGCGTTTCAGCGCCGTCTGCCAGATCGGCAAGCTGGAATTCGGCGGGTTCATCGCGTGGCTGGCGTGGCTGGCGCTGCACCTGTACTACCTGGTCGGATACCGCAGCCGCATCGTGACCGTCATCCAGTGGTTCGTGACGTTCCTCGGCCGCAGCAGGGGCCAGATGGCGGCCACCGAGCAGTGGGTTTTCGCCCGGCTCGCGGTCGAAGCGGTCCAGGCCGATCAGGAGGACGCCGACGAACTCGCGGCGGCACTGGGTGCGCCACCCGCCGAGAACGGGCGTCTCGCGACCGAGAAGGCCGCCGACCGCCGAGCGGGCTGACGGTCACAGGTACCGAACAGGGTGGGCGCCGGCGAGTATGCCGGATCCCACCCTGTGCTCGTTCGGCGACGCACCCGCCGGTCGCGGCAGCGACCTGGGCGCGCGAACGGCGCCCGAACTGCCGCGCGGCTCCGATCCGGGCCCCACGAGCGAACCGGTCACACTTCCAGTTCCTCCTCGATGCCCTTGAGACGGTGGCGCGCCAGCGCGAGGTTCGCCCGGCTGCGGTCGAGTGCGAGGTAGAGGAACAGACCCTTGGATTTGCGGCCGGTCATCGGCCGGATGATGTGGTACTGGGCGGACAGCGTGATCAGCATGTCCTCGATGTCCTCGTTGAGCCCGAGCTGTTCGATGGTGCGCATCTTCGCCCGCACCACCTCGGTATTGCCCGCGCTGGCGACCTGGAGGTCGAGGGCCTTGGAGCTGCCCAGCGTGCCGAGCGCCATACCGCTGTTGTAGTCGACGACCGCGGCGCCGAGCGCACCGTCGATCACCATCATGTTCTTCAATGACAGATCCATATTGGACATGCCGATTCCTTTCTCATACTTCGGTATTCGTTACCTGAACTTTTCGGGAATCGTTGGACGCGGCCGCGAGATGGTCCGCGATCGTGCGCGCGACAGGACGCGACTCGAGGTGCAGCCTGCCGACATTGGCATCCGGTCCGGCCAGCACGGTCAATGAGGTCCAACCGGCCGCGTAGACGACGACGTGGCCTTCGGTGCCGCGCACCACGACCTCGTGGAATCCACCGCCGTGCGCGGTGGTCGCCAGCCGGTAGGACAGGGCGAGCTGGGAGGCGGACAGCGCGGCCATCCCGTTGGGTTCGATATTCTCGGGCAGGTCGTGCGCGATCAACAGACCGTCGCTCGACGCGACCAGCGCGCCGGTCAATTGCGGTACCCGCTCGCGCAATGCCTTCAGTTCTCCCAGCACCACCGAATTCGGATCGGGTTCGGGCACCGCCACCTTGGTCAACCTTCCCATCAGATCGCCGAGCAGTCTTCTCCGCGCGGTCACGCAAGCTCCTCCAACGCCGCGAGAATGCGGGTCAGCACGTCGCGGTCGACCGGTTCCCACCGGTCACGAACGGATTCCGGCACCGCGGAGCGCACACGGCGCCGCGGCAGCGGAGTGGTCATGACACCACCCGGGGCGACCGCCACCTGGCCCGCGATCACCCGCTCGGTGTTCCAGCGCGACTGTTCGGTCGGCGCAGCGTCGGTCAGCGCCCTCTCGGTCAGCGCGGCGTCAGTCGGTGCAACGTCGGTCAGCGCCCTCTCGGTCAGCGCGGCGTCAGTCGGTGCAACGTCGGGGAGCACGCCGCCGGTGAGCAAAGCACCGGGACGCACGTCGGTGGCGCGCAAATCGTCGGCGGGCTCGACCGTCCGATGCGGCACCGGCGCTTCGATCAGGCCCGCCGCGGTCAGATCCCGTACCGCCACCAGACATCCGTAGGTGGTGCGGCCGAGCGCACGGGCGATACCGGCGACACTGCGACGGGAATCCGCGGCGGCGAGTACCTCGGCCTGGCCGCACGGGAGAGCCCGACGACGCCGACGGCCCGCGCGGACCGGCACCACCGGCGCTCGATCCACCAGATCCGCGGGCCACGGCCCGGATTCCTGATCGCCGCGGCGCGCGCATTCGCGAACGAGCTCTCGTGGTGGAATCCGGCAGACCGGGGCCAACCAGTGCGCGGGCGCGGGCCGGAATTCGGGCACCGAGGGCGAGGCGAGCAGGAAGTACGCGGCGTCGTACACCGACAGCATCGCCAGTGCCTCCAGCCGTGGCCGACCGACGAGTTTGCCCGCGTCACCCGCGCCCGCGCGCTGCCAGTCCTCGGCCGAGACCACCCCCGAGTCGACGACCAGGCGATCCAAACCCGTTGTGCGCCTGCAATCGACGAACGCGATCGCTCCGCCCGCGAGGTGGAACGTGCCGTCGCCCGCGCGCAGCGTTCCGGTCCGCTCCTCTCGTTCCAACCGGCGCAACTCGCCCGCGAGTTCAACGCCCATGACCGACCTCGGCGAAATCGGCGAGGATGCCGCGCAGCTGGAAACGCGCCATGGCCAGGTTCCCGGTATCGCCGTCGAAGACGACGTGGACGAAGAGCCGCCCGTCGAAATCCCCCGGCACCGGATTCAATAGGTGGTAGCCGAGTGTGCCGCAGACGATCAGTTCGGTGATGTCGTCACCTTCGCGCGCGGTCGTCAACGCCGGACATCCGACCACCGCTCGAATCACGTCCGTGGTCGCCGCCGCGTCCTCGTGTTGGTCAACCAATTCGTGCCTACCCGCCGCCGCGATCGCGAGACCGCTCGCACCGTCCACCAGCGTCACGCTGCTCGCCCCCGGGATCTCCATGATGCGTTGCAGGCAGCCGTCTATTCCGATCACCGCGCTCCGGCCCTGTCCTGTAAAGGGTTTCAGGGTTCGAGACGCTACACAATGCGCGCGACGCATGTAAAGGAATCGGCAAAGAATTCTCGGTACCCAAAGCATTTTCCCAGCAACCGCCGTAAGAAAACCTTCCGGTATCAACATTTTTCGACGCCGTAGAACGGCGCGATTTCGAATACCGAACGGTATGAATACCTTTCGGTCTCGGATGCGCGCGACACAATGCGACGGAGCCGCCCTCGGGCGACGAGACGTCCACCGGGAGGCGCCGACGACCCGCCGCAGCCGCTCCGCTATCCTCCGCCCCGACGCGCCGGTCGGGATTTCCGCTCACATCGGCGCGACCGGGCAAACGTCGACCCGCCGTCCCGCGACAGGCAACGGGCGCAACGACTTCGGCTACGACGGCGCACACGCCGCCCATAGCCCGCAACAGAACTCGACGGAATCCGGGGTCGTGGCCTCGCGGTTCACACGTCACGACCGACCCGCGCCGACCACCGTCGGCAAAGAACGCATAATTGCGATCGCCCGATCGGTACCTCGTCCGGCACCGCGTATCAGTTACCGGCGGCCCGAACTCCACGTACCCGAATCAACCGGGGCCGCGGCCCGCTCCCGATCGCATCGACACCGCGCTGGCCAGCGCGTATCGGACATATCGCCGATCTTGGTCCGAATCCTCGAAACGGCATGTCCATTTATCGGAACGAAATAGTAATCGGGGCCGTGAATCCTATTGTTCCGCTCTCGTCGTCGAGATTCCGCAAATAACTTCGTACAAATAGAATGCGCGGCGCGAGCGGATTACGAAAACCCGTGACGAACCATATTCGGCCATATGTTTCGACTGTGGACCGGGCACGATTCCGAACACGCGCACCGCGTCGACCCCGTCGTCGACCTCGTCGGTGTGGACTGCGAACCGCGGGCGAACCGAGCGTCAGCGCGGCACGACGGCGGCGGGACGCGGTTCGCCGAGAGGACCTGTCGGCCCCCGCCCTGACCGATTCTCGGTGAGAACCCGGCCAACCCTGGTGAACAGCGTGCCGCCCGCGGCCAACGGCAGCCGGGAGGTGACCAGACCGTCGGTGAACGCGGGGCGGTCGTCAGGGTAGACGAGTTCGCTGTCGAGCGCGCGCGGTGCGGCGATCCCGTCCTCGCACGCGCTGTCGGCGCCCAGTTCGAGACGATGACGCAGCAGCGGCACGGCGCCGACATCGGCGATCACATCGCCGATCCAGCCCCCCGATTCCTCGCCCGAGCGCCCGATCTGGACGCGCTCGCGCACCCGGATCCCGGCGTCGGGCGCGATCAGCACCGTGGTGCGGGCGTGGTGCCGGGCACCACCCGCGACGATCATCGGCTCGGGATCGATATCGAGGCTGCCGCCCTCGGCGACCTCGTAGCGCCAGTGCGAACGGGAGAACGTCGTCGCGGGTGACGGCAGGGCGATGGTCGCCGCCACCGAGCGCACCACGAGACTCGCACCCGGACCGACCACGATCGTGATGTCGAGTTCGTCGCCACCGAGCGGCGTGGCCGCGGTGCCGATCAGATGAACCGTGTCGCGCCCGGTCCTGCGCGCCGCGAGGCCGCCGCAGGCATGGATCTCCGGCAGCACGCCCAGGGCGGCGACGATGCGTAACTCAGTGCGCAACAGCGGATTCGGGTTGTTCGTTCACCAGACGCAGCTGCTCGCGGACCCAGGCGAGTACCGGAGTCGCCGCCGGATCGGCCGTCAGGGAGATCAGCGCGGTCGGCCTGCCGTCGCGCACCTTCGCCGCGTCGCGTTCCATGACCCCGAGGTCGGCCCCGACCAACGGCGCGAGATCGGTCTTGTTGACCACGAGCAGATCAGAGAAGGTCACCCCCGGCCCGCCCTTGCGCGGCACCTTGTCACCACCGGCGACGTCGATGACGAAGATCTGCACGTCGATCAGGCCGGAGGAGAAGGTCGCGGTGAGGTTGTCACCGCCCGATTCGACCAGGATCAGATCCAGCGGCGGATTCGCGGCGATCAGATCATCGATGGCGTCGAGGTTGGCCGTGATGTCGTCGCGGATGGCGGTGTGCGGGCAGCCGCCGGTCTGCACGGCGGTGATGCGCTCGTCCGGCAGCACCGCGTGCTTGCGCAGGAAATCGGCGTCCTCGGTGGTGTAGATGTCGTTGGTCAACACCGCCAGCGACAATTCCTCGCGCAATTGCCTGCACAGCGCGGCCACCAGCGCGGTCTTTCCCGATCCGACCGGACCGCCGATGCCGATGCGCAGCGCCTCGCCGGGAGTGCGCTCCCGTTTCGGCCGATCGTGTGAATGATCGTGCGGTTCACCGTCGATCAGGTGCGGAGGCATGTGGCGGTTCCCTTTCTCGATGAGGTCAGCTGGCGAAGAGCGGCATATCGCGGTGGGTGTGCCGCTCGGTCAGTACATCTTGCAGCGGGTCGGACAATGCCGCGAGTCCGGTGACGGCCTCGGCGGCCGTGCGGTCACACAGCTCCGCCAAACGCACCGTGCAGGCCGCGACGGCGGCGGGATCCAGGGCGAGCAGCCGCTGTGCGGCGGTGGCCGCACCCGTCAACGTGGTGTAGACGACGACGCCCGCGATCTCGGTCGGCGTGACCTCGCAGGCCGTACCCACCACGCCGAAAACCGTCGACAGATGCGGACGTGGACCGAGTGCGACCCAATCACTGTGCGGCCACAGCTGTTTGGCCAGCCGCAGCAATCCCCTGCCCTGCGCCCGCGACGCCGCCCGCGCCGCCGGTGACGGCGTGCGCGCGTCGGCCTCGGCTTCGGCCACGGTCGCGGTCAGTTCGCCCGAACACACCGCCGCGGCGAGCGAGGCCGCGATCAGGCCCGACGTGCGCACGCGCCGCCGCAGATACAGTTCGACGGTCGTGACATCGCGAACCACACCGCTGGACACGGCCTCCTCGATCCCACCGGAATGCACGTGCCCGCCGATCGGCAGTCGCGAATCGGCGAGGGCGAACAGCATCGCCCGACTCGTCACATCGCTCTCCCGCACCGCACGATCCTAAGCCTCGGCGTGTCGCCACGGCGCGCCAGATGGATGGACGCGGAATCGCGCGGCGGCGACGGACGGACCCGCCCGCCGCCGGAGAACGAGTATTTCTACTCCGACGCGTCGGAGTAGTAGGGCGGTTTTCGGCACGCGACGATCCGCGCGAAGATGGACCGATGTCGACACAGGGGGGCTCTTCCGACCCCACTTCTCCGGGTCAGTGGATCGCGCGCGCCATCGCGGTCGTGATCCTCATACCGCTGCGGTTGGTCTGGGAGGGCCTGAAACTGCTCGGCCGCGTTTTCGTCGCGGTGCTCGTGTTCTTCCTCGAATATCTGTTCGCGCCGTTGTGCGGGTTCGTGTGGCACTGGGTGATCCGTCCCGCCTGGTATTTACTGAAGAACATCCTCTGGGATCTGGTACTGCACCAGGTGCTGTGGGGACTCGTCCTGACCCCGCTGTTCGCGCTGATTCTCGATTTCGTCCTGCGGCCACTGCGACGCGCGGTCGAGGAATGGCTGTGGCGGCGGGTACTTCGTCCCGCCGCGAGCTGGTTGTGGCGGCGGGTGTTGCGCCCGGTGGCGAAATTCGTCGCCGGGGTCTGCTGGCTGATCTTCGACTACCTCGTCTATCGCCCGCTGCGCGCGCTGTGGCGCTGGGTACTGCTTCCGCTGTGGCGCGCACTGCGCGCGACCCTGCGCTTCGGCTGGCGGATCGCGACCATCGTGGTCGGCGTTCTCGTGGTCGCGCCGTGCGCGTTCGTCTACCGCACGATCCTGCGGCCGGTCTTCGGTGCGCTGGCCGTCGTGTGGGACGTGCTGGTCACCCGGCCGGTCCGCTGGACCTACCGCACGATCGTGGTGCCGATGAACCGGTGGGCCGCCGATATCGTCTCGACGGTGTTCGGGCGCTGACGGGCCGGGTCGGTGCGCGCCGTCAGTGCGCCGACGCGGTCGCCGGGCGGTCGTGCTTCCCGGTCGCCACCAATGCGACGGCCGCCATCGCCACGAGCAGGAGCGCGCCGACCGTCGTGGCGACATGCATTCCGCTCACGAAGGATTCGCGCGCCGACTCGATCACCGCCGGATCACCGGAATGCTGGATCGTCTCCCCGAGCGTCGGGGAGTAGTCGCCACCCGAACGGAACACCAGTGCCGCGAGGGAGCCGAGCAGCGCGAGGCCGAGGGCATTGCCGAGTTCGAAACTGGTCTCCGAGATGCCGACCGCCGACCCCGCGCGCTCGGGCGGGACCGACGACACCGCCACATCCGATACCAGGGTGAAGGCCAGGCCGTATCCGACGCCCGCGATGGTCGAGCCGACGAGATACCAGGCGATGCCGCCGTCGACGCCGACACCGAGCAGCATCAGATTGCCGAGCGCGCTCGCCAGTAGCGCCGCCGCGAAGGTCGCGCGAGTCCCGACGCGGTGCGCGACGCGCGCACCGCTCATCGAGAAGACGAAAACCGCCGCCGCCATCGGGATGCCGAGCAGCGCGGCCTGCAACGGATCGCGCCCGGTCACCGATTGCAGATAGACGCTGGTGAGGTAGCTCAGCGCCGCCAGCGACATCATGCCGACCAGGCTGGAACCGATCGCGACCGAGAACTGCGCGCGCCGGAACAGCCGCAGGTCCAGCAGCGGTTCGGCGAGGTGGCGCTGCCGCCGCACGAACAGCGTGAGCAGGACGACGCCGATCACCAGGATGACCGCGCCCTCGACATCGACGCCGTCGGCCGCCGCGTGCTTGATCGCGTAGACCAACGGCAGGATGCCGCCGATCGACAGCGCGACGCTCGGCAGATCGAGCGGACCGAGCGAGCCCTGCCGTTGTTCGGGCAGCAGGAACGGGCCGAAGGCCAGCAGGATGAGCAGCACCGGAATGTTGATGAGGAAGACCGCGCCCCACCAGAAATGGTGCAGCAGCAGCCCGCCGATGATGGGCCCGACCGCCGAACCGCCCGCGAAGAAGGCCGTCCACACCCCGATGGCCGCGGCACGTTCGCGCGCGTCGGGGAACAGACCGGAGATGAGCGACAGACTCGACGGCAGCAGGGTCGCGCCGCCGACGCCCATCAGCGCGCGGGCGACGATCAGCACACCGGCGCTGGGCGCGAACGCCGCGAGGACCGAGGCGATACCGAATACCGTCGCGCCCGCGAGCAGGATATTGCGCCGCCCGACCCGGTCACCGAGATTGCCCATGGTGATGAGCAGGCCCGCGATCAGGAAGCCGTAGATATCGAGGATCCAGAGCTGCTGCGCCGCGGACGGGTCCAGATCCAGGGTCAGGGTCGGCATGGCGAGGAACAGGACCGAGATATCCATCGACACCAGCAGCACCGGCAGCAACAGCACCGCGAGACCGAGCCGGGCGTGGCGGGTTCCGGAACCCGTGGGCTCCTTCGGCCGCACTGCCTCCACCTGTGTCATCGCGTCATCCTCTCCCGTGTCGCGTACGGCGTACGCATCCGACGAGTACAGTGTACGCATGCGGACCGAGAAGCGAAAGCGAGTCATGGGATGACCGAGCACAAGCTCACCCGAGACGCGATCGTCGACACCGCCATCGCGCTCGCCGACACCGAGGGGATCGACGCGCTGTCCATGCGTCGCATCGCCGACCGCCTGGGTGTCGGCGCGATGTCGCTGTACCGGCATGTCGCGAACAAGGACGAACTCCTCGCCGCGATGACCGACGAGGTGTCGCGGCTCAACCCCTACCCCGATCCCACCGGCCGCGACTGGACGTGGCGCGATCGGGTGCGTATCGCCGCGGAGATCGACTGGGCGCTGTACCAGCACCACCCGTGGGTGATCCTCGCCTTCGCGACGCCCCGCTACAGCTTCGGACCCGCCGGACTCGCCTGCCTGGCGTGGCTGGTCGAGGGATTCAGAGAACTCGACGTCACCCCGCGCGAGGCGATGCAGATGTCGTTCTCGGTCTGGAACTACATCTCCGGCGCGACCCTCCCCCAGATCAGCCAGGCGCTGATGACCCGCAAGGGCATCGAGCCGGACACCAACAACGGGCTACGCGCGTTGCTCGACGGCAGTCCGATGTGGACTCCGCCACCCGCGCTCGCCGATCTGGAGGGTGCCGGGGTCAGCGAGCTCACCTCCGAAGAACTGCTCTATGCCGGATTGACCACTCTCTGTGACGGTTTCGAGGCTCGTGTACGGGCGCGGGCACCCCTGTTCACACCGGACACCCCGGCTTGACCCCAACCTCGGTTCAGGTTGCACAGTGGGGTTCATGTACGCGATCAGGCTCCACGCCTTCGGGCCCGCCGACAACCTCCGCTACGAGACCGTCCCCGATCCGGCGCCCGGCCCGGGCCAGGTGCGAATCTCGGTGGCGGCGGCCGGGGTTCACGTTGTCGATACCGTCTTGCGCCGGGGTCTGCCCGGACCGTTTCCGGTACCGGAACTGCCCACGATTCCCGGGCGCGAAGTAGCCGGGATCGTCGATCGCGTGGGCGCGGACGTCGACGCGGCCCTGCTCGGCCGATCGGTCGTGACCCACCTCGGCGGCGCACCGGGCGGCTATGCCGCACTGGCGGTCGCCGAGGTCGCACGGCTGCACGATATTCCGGACGATCTCGATGCGGCCGAGGCCGTCGCGATGATCGGCACCGGCCGAACCACCGTGGGGATCCTGCAATTCGCCGACCTCGGCCCGCGGAGCGTGGTGGCGGTGACCGCCGCGGCCGGCGGAATCGGGACACTGCTGGTGCAGTACGCGAAGAATGCCGGGGCGACCGTCGTCGGACTCGCGGGCGGACCGGACAAAGTCGAGCGCGTGGCCGCCAACGGCGCGGATGTGGCCGTCGACTATCTGCTGCCGGACTGGCCGGATCAGGTCCGGGCCCGATTGGACGGTCGCGGACTCACCGAGGTCTTCGACGCCGTCGGCGGCCCGACCGCACGCGCCGCCATCGATCTGCTCGACAAGGGCGGTCTCCATCTGATCTACGGATACGCCGGACAGGGGCCGAACGACATCGTCTTCACCGAGGACGAACTCGCCGAGCGGGGGATCACCTCGCAGACGGTGCTCGGGCCACCCATGTTGCAACGCGTCGGCGGCGATATCCGCGTGCTGGAGGAACGGGCACTGGCGGAGGCCGCGGCGGGACGGCTGCGTCCTGCCGTGCAACGGTTCCCGCTCTCCGACGCGGCGGGCGCGCACCGGGCGCTCGAAAACCGAGCCACGATGGGGAAAGTCGTACTCGTTCCCTGAACACGTTCGCTGGGTGCGTGATTCGACGATCCGCCTACCGGATCGGTCGGCGTGATCGTCGACTTCGTCACCGCGACGGTCGCGCCGACACGGTCGTGTCGGCGCGACCCCGGTGCGTCGCTACTCGTCGCCGACCACGGCGTACGCGAATCCGTCCCATCCCTTCGACCCCACCGTCTGCACGACGGTCGCGTCCAATCGCGGTTCCGCCGCGAGGTATTCGACCAGTTCGCGGCTCGCGCGGACAGCCGGGTCGGTCGACTCGGCTTCCGCCAGCTTGCCACCGCGCACCACGTTGTCGACGATGATCACCGAACCCGGACGCGTCAACCGCAGCGCCCAGCGCACATAGTTCGCGTTGTTCACCTTGTCGGCATCGATGAAGACCAGGTCGAACGGTTCCGGCTTCTCCTCCGCCAGAACCGGGAGGTTGTCCAGCGCCGCGCCGACCCGGATATCGACCCGGTCGCCGACGCCCGCCTTCTCCAGATTCTCCCGCGCGACCTTCGCGTGCAGCGATTCGTACTCGAAGGTGACCACCCGGCCCGACTCCCCCACCGCCCTGGCCAGCCAGATGGTGCTGAATCCGCCGAGTGTGCCGATCTCGAGCACCCGTCGCGCTCCCGTCGACTGCGCGAGCAGATGCAAGAACTTGCCCTGCGCCGCCGAGACATCGATCGCGGGCAGTCCGGCTTCGGCGTTCGCCACCAAGGCCGCCTCGGTGTCCGGATCCCGCACCACGCTGTTCACGATGTAGCCGTCTACGTCCGCCCAGTCAGGTGTTGTCATATTCGCAGTCTGCCACCGAGGCGGGCGTCGGCGTTGCGACAGAATCAGTGGGCGCGCAACCATGGTGGACTGTCGCGTGTCGCGTCGGGTCGGGCTCCCGGGAGTCGCGATTTATAGGTGTCGAAGCTCGCGCGGCTCGGGGGTGATGTCCTCTGCCGGTTCTTCATACGTGACATCGAAGATCGGCGGGGTGAAGCTTTTCGCGCGCGTACATGTTTTAATGCGCATATCTACGTAGGGCGATGTTGATGTACCGGTAGCTCCGACCTGTTCAGATCGTGCTCAATCCGATCTACCTCGCACTGGCGGTTTTCGTGCTGTGGGGCCGCACGGTCGCCGAGCCCTTCGGCGGCTGAGGATCTCGCCCCCGCAGCCGACCCGCGCTCTGCCCATGACCCTCACGATTCGGCCGAGCGAGTCCACCGAACCCCCTCCCCCGAGAGCCGCGCGGCGGTAGCGTACGAATAAGAGGAACTATTTGGTTTCACTTTCAACGACGACTCACGGAGCACGACCCATGAAGACGAACCGCAGGCGCATCGGCATACTGACCGCAGGCTTGCTGATGCTGGTCGCCGCGCTCGCGACCCCCGCCGCCTCCGCCGACAACGGCGGCGCCGAATACGTCGCCCTCGGCGACTCGGGCGCGGCGACCACCGGCGTGCAGCATTTCGATACCGGCGCACCCCTGCAATGCGCGCAGTCCACGGTGAACACGCCGAAACTGGTGGCCGAGGACCTCGGACTCCGCGTCGACGACCGTAGTTGCAGTTCCGCCAAGATCAAGGACCTCACCGGTTCCCAGGCGGCGGGCATCGCACCGCAATTCGACGCGCTCGGCCCAGCGACCCGCCTGGTGACCGTCCATATCGGCGCCAACGACACCGAGATGACCAGGTATGTGCTCGGCTGCCACCTCGCGGGCATACGCGGAGGCAGTTGCGCCGACCCGTCGTGGGATCCGTCCATCGACGCCATCGCGCCCGCGTACTCCGCCGCACTGCGACGCGTCGCCGAACTCGCCCCGAACGCGAGAGTCTTCGTCGACGGCTGGCCCCTGTATGTCCGCGACGGTGGATGCCCGGAACTCGTCGGTCTGCGCCCCTCCGACGCCTCGACCATCCAGCGCGCGTTCGATCGGTTGAACACCGTCGTCGCCCGCGCCGCCGCCGAACAGGGCGCGACCTACATCGATACCAAGCCCGCCTCGCTCGGGCACGATATGTGCGCCCCGGTCGGCGTCCGTTGGTTCGACCCGGTCGTCGCCAGCGAGACGCTGACGCCCTATCACCCGACGGTGCAGGGTATGCGCGGAGTCGCGGACGTCGTCACCGCCGCCATCCGCGCGGCGTCCCAGGGTCAGCGGTAGCTGGGGTCGTGCTCTTCGCGGTGACTCGTCACCGTGAAGCGGACGACACGCTCCAGATCGATCTGCAATCCCATCCGGTCGACCGGCACCGCCTGCAGGGTGGTGCCGTTGCGGACCAGATAACGCCCGTCCGGATAGTCCATCACGTGGAATCCGCGCGACGGCGCGGGCCGGTTGTCCCACGCGGGCCCCGCATAGGCCGCGACGTGTACGACCAGGTCACGCGGGCGTTCGAAGAATCGCTTCGCGCGCACGAGCGAGGATCGTGCGGCACCGTCGTGGTCGAGCCGGTACACCCCGCCGTCCTCGGCCTCCAGATCGAAGCGGGAGATCTCCAGTCCGGGACCGCGCCCGCGCGGCGCGTTCGGCAACAAGGTCACGATGCGGTGCGACAGTCGGCGGGCATCGAACATCGTCATCCGCACGGTGCCGCCCCGATACGGCGACCCGGTCGGTTCCTGCTCCAGCAGCACCGCGTGCTGGTAGTGCAGCGCCGCGTGCACCCGCAACCGGTCACCGTTCACCGCACCCGCGACCTCGACCCTGGCCTCCGGCTCGGCCAGCACCCGCAGTGCTCCGTACAGTTCCTCGTCGAGAATTCGGTGCAGACCGTTGGCTTCCGTTTTCCAGGCCTCGTCATGCTCCGCGACCGTCTCGAAAGTCGAGCGATATTGCAGCGGATAGGGCAGAACATCCCTGTCCGCGGCACGCCACAATACTTTGAAGGCCAACGGGGAGAAGACCCATTCCCGTGGTCTCATTCGCCGATCACCGGCGGCACCGTTCTCGCGCGGCTCGCCTCATCCAATCCCGTCAGTTCCTCACCGTTCTGCTGATCGATCAAATAATCCTTCGTCCGGCGTTCTTTGTCATCCTCGCCCTTACCGCGCGGCGACATACCGCCCATCCCCGGTGTGCCCGTCGTTCCCGAACGACCGGTGCCGGAGCGCCCACCATTGTTGGCCGAAGAGGCGATCCCCGCTACCCCCGGAGTGCCGGAAACGCCGCGTCCCGGTGCGGCGACGTTCGGTGAGCCCGACCCGGCCGGTGTGCCCGAGATTCCCGGACCCGGTGACGCCGAATTCCCGCGTGAACCGTCATTCCCGCGTGAACCGTCGCCCGTTCGCGTCGGATTCTGATCCGTGGTCGACGCGGACGCGGCCGATGCCGGATCGGTGGACGCCGGGGTGGTCCCGGACGGATCCGTCGCCGTCCGGTCCCCGGCGGATTGCTGTTCTCCGTTCGCGGGCACGGAGGAATTCGGAGTGCCCTCCCCCGTCTTCGCGCCATCGGCCGGAGTGTTCTCGGCCGCTCGTTCTCCGGTGCCCGGGGACGGCTGCCGTACGGGCTGCTCGCCCGTCGGGCGCGACGAGATCGGCTGTTCGGGCGACTCGTGGATCGGGTTGTACGGTTTCGGAACCAGGGGGACCTGGGTGTCGGCCTCGCGGACGGCGGGATAGAAGACGTTCCGTACGACGTTCACATTGGCGTCGTGGAACTGTTCCGAACGATGCTGGTTCAGTTTCCACGTCGGCCCAGGAACCCAACTCGCGACGTTGCTACTCCACGTCGTGTCCGGAGTCTGTTGCACCGCGGCCTTCGTGATATCCACGGCGGATCGGACAAGCTTGACCTTCTCCGAGACCAACTGAACCGAACCAACGAGATCAGCCGACCTGTCGACATACTTGGTGATTCCCTCGGCGGCCTTGTCGCCCGCCGAACCCTGCCACTTTTCCGCGACCGCCGCCAGAATCTCGGTCTTGAACGTCGGAAGACTCGAATCGAGCTTGTTCCGGATGTTTTCCCAGCGATCGAGGAGCGCCGCGAGTTGCTCTGGTCTCATTTCCTGGACGCGGTCGTACAGATCTCCCAGACCGTCCGGATCACGGTAGGCGTTCTCGGGAACCTTGGGCCCTTGGTACTCGACTCCGTCGACGGTCTGCATGACTTCTCGAATCCGGTTGCGCGCCTGAGTCGCTTCCACACTCTCGTCTCTGGAGACATCGGGCGGCCCCGACTTTCCCTCTTCGAGTAGCACCGCGGCAATCGCCACCATGAACGGCAAGCCCATCTGTCCCCCCGATCAGTTCAGCAACTTGTCTTGGCCTGCTGCGGCCGCCTGCTGCTGCGCTTCGTATCGCTCGACCGAAATCTGGATCGTATCGCGAATCAGACCGAGCACCTCGATATGCTCGATCAACGCGGTATGCACATCTCCATCACCACTGATTGCCTTCTGCCCGAACATCTTCGCCAGTTCGTCGGAACAGTCGAATCTTCCGAATCCGCTGACGGCACTCATGATCTGTAGATCTTTGAGCAGATCTTCGTATATCCCGATCTGCTCGTTGCACGCGTCGCGACAACTCTTGGCCACCGACTCGTCGAGATACAGGCGGCCTTCCTCGGCCTCCCCCGACAGATACCGCCACAGTGGGACTTCGTCTTCGACCGCCATCAGAAAATCCTCCCGATCAGCCCGGGAACACCGGCAGCAGCGTCGCTGCGGCAGCGTCGGCGCGGACACATGGATCGACCTTGTTCTTGGATGAGACACGATTGGAGACCATGACGCTCACCGTGCCTTGCTCTACCGGGAACACGAGATCGCAGATGTAGCCGCCTTTATCGGATGACCGGTGATATCGAACCCCGCTTCGTTCACCGACCCTTACGTCCGCGAAGTCGACATTCCCACTCTTACTCGTGAATTCATCGACATCGATTCCCGTCGAGAAGACCGCGATATTGAAATCGGAGTTGTCCCAAGAACATATCTTCCAACCAGGCTCTTCCACACCCGCGGCGCCCGATTCCTTCGATGACGGCTCCACACCGACCTTCAGCAACACCGAGTCCGGGATCGCGGTGCACGGATCCCACAGTGCGGCAGTGGCGGTCGACGTATCGGTCGATGTGCTCGGCGTCGCCTTTCCCGCACTGTCCGTCCCGCACGCGGCGACCAGCAACATCCCGCCCAGCACCGCCATCGCTGCCGTCGTCCGTCGTCCCACCGATGCCTCCCGTCCGGGCCCAACAGTTGCCCCACAGTGTAGGACGCGACTCGGGGCCGACCGGTTCCCTCGGCAGGGTGACGATCGGCCGCACTGCTGCTCGGGGGGCAGAACGGTGCGCGTAGGCTCGTTAGGTGAAGCAACTATCCGTCGGTGTCGTAGCAACATCCCGCAAGGACGACGAGCACCGGCTGGCGATCCACCCGGCGCACCTGGACCGGATCGACCCGGGGCTTCGCGAGCGCATCTACCTCGAGCACGGCTACGGCGATCGGTTCGGTTATTCCGACGAGCGTCTCGCGCCGCTGGTCGCGGGGCATCGCACCCGCGAACAGTTGTTCGCCGAGTGCGACATCGTGCTGTTGCCCAAACCGCTGGCCGAAGACCTGGAGCACCTCCGCCCGGGGCAGGTCGTCTGGGGGTGGCCGCATTGCGTGCAGGACGAGCGGATGACGCAGCTGGCCGTCGACCGCGGCCTGACCCTGATCGCCTGGGAGGCGATGAATCACTGGACGAAGGAAGGTAATTTCAGCGTCCACGTCTTCCACAAGAACAACGAACTCGCCGGGTACTGCTCGGTTCTGCACGCGCTCCAGCTGCGGGGGTCCAGTGGAGACTACGGGCGGCGGATGCGCGCGGCGGTCATCAGTTTCGGCGCCACCGCCCGCGGTGCGGTGCGTGCGCTCTCGGCGCTCGGCATCAGTGACGTGACGGTTCTGACGCAACGCAGTGTCTCGGCGGTGGCCTCACCGTTCGCGTCGGTGCGGATGCAGCATTTCGTGCGCGACCCGGCCAATCCGACCCGGATCCTGGCGTTGAAGGAACCGGAACCGGGGCCGCTGGCGGAGATGCTCGCGAATTACGACGTCGTCGTGAACTGCATCCTCCAGGACACCGAGGAGCCGTTGATGTTCGTGATGAACGAGGATCTGCCCCTGTTTCCGCGCGGGACGTTGTTCATCGATGTCTCCTGCGACAGCGGCATGGGCTTCGAATGGGCGCGTCCGACCTCGTTCGCGGAACCGATGTTCGACGTCGGCGAGGGTCTGCACTACTACGGCGTCGATCACAGTCCCTCGTACCTGTGGAATTCCGCCACCTGGGAGAATTCCGAGGCGCTGCTGGAATTCCTGCCGATCGTCATGGCGGGCCCCGACGCTTGGGACGGCAACGAAACCGTGCGTCGCGCGATCGAGATCCGCGAGGGCCGGGTCCAGAACCTGAAGATCCTGTCCTTCCAAGGCCGTGCGGCCGCGCACCCGTACGCGATCGTCTGACCGAGCGGTTCGGCGGCGCGGGCCGACGTCGCCGAACCGGTCGTTCAGAACAGGAAGTAGCGCTGCGCCATCGGCAGTTCGGTGGCGGGCTGTTCGGTCCAGACCTCACCGTCGATGCGCACGGTGAAGGTGTCGGGGTCGACCTCGATGCGGGGCATGGCGTCGTTGCGGGGCATGTCCGTTTTCGTGACGGCGCGAACGTTCTTGACCGGCACCAGTTTCCGGCGCACGTCGAGACGGTCGGCGAGCCCGTCGGCGATCGCCTGTTCGGAGACGAAATGCAGCGAGGTCGCGGCGGCGGCGGCGGGCGCGGCACCGAACATGGGGCGCGGCAGGACGGGTTGCGGGGTGGGGATGGAGGCGTTCGCGTCGCCCATCGCGGCCCAGGCGATCATGCCGCCCTTGAGCACCGCGTGCGGGCGGACGCCGAAGAAGGCCGGTTCCCACAGCACCAGGTCGGCGAGTTTGCCGACTTCGACGGAACCGATCTCGTGATCGAGACCGTGCGCGACGGCCGGGCAGATGGTGTATTTCGCGACGTAGCGCTGTGCCCGGGCGTTGTCGGCCGCGCCGTCGCCCGGCAGCGCGCCGCGACGACGTTTCATGACGTGGGCGGTCTGCCAGGTGCGCATGACGACCTCGCCGATCCGGCCCATGGCCTGGGAGTCGCTGCCGATCATGGAGATCGCGCCCAGATCGTGCAGCAGATCCTCGGCGGCGATGGTGGAGGGGCGGATTCGGCTCTCGGCGAAGGCCAGGTCCTCCGGGATGGACGCGCTGAGGTGGTGGCACACCATCAACATGTCCAGATGTTCGTCGAGGGTGTTGACCGTGTGCGGGCGGGTCGGGTTGGTCGAACTCGGCAGGACGTTGAGATGTGAGGCGACGGTGATGATGTCGGGCGCGTGGCCGCCGCCCGCGCCTTCGGTGTGGTAGGCGTGGATGCCGCGGTTCGCGATCGCGGCGAGGGTGTCCTCGACGAATCCGGCCTCGTTGAGGGTGTCCGAATGCAGGGCCACCTGCACGCCGGACGCCTCAGCCACGCGCAGGCACGCGTCGATGGCCGCCGGGGTGGAACCCCAGTCCTCGTGCAGTTTGAAACCCGATGCGCCGGCGCGCAATTGCTCCCACATGGCTTCTTCGCTGACCGTGTTGCCCTTGCCGAGCAGCACGATGTTCAGCGGCCAGTGGTCGGTCGCCTCCAGCATGCGGGCCAGATGCCAGGCGCCGGGGGTCACCGTGGTCGCCTTGGAACCCTCGGCCGGGCCGGTGCCGCCGCCGATGAGGGTGGTGATGCCGCCGCCGAGCGCCTCGTCCATGAGTTGCGGGCAGATGAAGTGGACGTGGCAGTCGATCGCGCCCGCGGTGACGATGCGGCCGTTGCCCGCGATGATCTCGGTGGAGGGTCCGACGACCAGATCCGGGTGCACACCCGACATGGTGTCGGGGTTGCCCGCCTTGCCGATGCCGCAGATGCGCCCGTCGCGAATTCCGAGGTCGGCCTTGATGATTCCCCAGTGATCGAGGATCACGACGCCGGTGATGACCGTGTCCGCCGCGCCGTCGGCACGGGTCGCGCGGGACTGGCCCATGGATTCGCGCAGCACCTTGCCGCCGCCGAAGACGGCTTCGTCGCCTGCGAGTCCCGGTCCGCCGCTGCGATCTTCGGTGATCTCGATCAACAGATCGGTATCCGCCAGCCGGATCCGGTCTCCGGTGGTCGGCCCGAACAGCTCGGCGTACCGAGCCCGACTCAGCTCACTCATGCCCTGCCTTCCGAGATGCCGTGCCGCACAGAGACGACCGGAGTAGTTCCGTCGCGGCCACCGCCGTGGCGGGTACGCGCGCTAGGCATCGAGGCGACCGGGCGGCGTAGGACCGATGCCGTGGACCTCGCGCAGGCCGCCGAGGGGTACCAGGCGGATCCGCTGCGCCAGGCCGGGTTCGAATCGCACGGCGGTGCCCGCCGGGATGTCGAGGCGAAGGCCGTGCGCGGCGTCGCGGTCGAAGGCCAGCGCGGCGTTGGCCTGCGGGAAATGCACGTGGCTGCCGACCTGCACAGGCCGATCACCGGTGTTGACGACATCGAGTTCCACGCGAGGCGCGCCCGCGTTCAGCTCGATACTGCCCTCGGCGCAGAGGTATTCGCCCGGAATCATGCTCGCCCCTAGCCGATCGGATGGTGCACGGTGACGAGTTTGGTGCCGTCGGGGAAGGTCGCCTCGACCTGCACGTCGTGGATCATCTCGGGGACGCCTTCCATGACGTCCGCGCGGGCGAGCACCGTGCGGCCCGACGACATCAGTTCCGCGACCGAACGCCCGTCGCGCGCGCCCTCGAGCACATGATCGGTGATCAACGCGATCGCCTCGGGATGGTTCAGTTTGAGCCCGCGCGCCTTCCTGCGCCGTGCCAGCTCGGCCGCGTAGCTCAACAGCAGCCGTTCCTGCTCGTGCGGCGACAGTCGCATCCGGGCTCCTCACCGGTTCGGACGAAAGGGGTGGACGGTCATTTTGGCACGCCCGTTCCCAGGATGCGTACCGAGCGTCAGTCCGTCTTCGCCAGGTTCTGCAGTCGCACCTGGCCGCGTGCGACCACGCGGGACTGTTCATCGGTGATGACGACCTGCCAGAGTTGTTGGGTACGTCCGCGATGCACGGGGGTGGCCTCGCCGTAGAGCGTGCCCTCGCGGACCGCGCGCAGGAAGTCGGTGTTGTTGTTCACCCCGACGACGGTGCCGCGCTCGCCGAACCACACCCCGCCCGCGATACTGGCCAAGGTCTCGATGACGGTGCAGTACACGCCGCCGTTCACGATCCCCGCGGGCTGGTGCAGATGCGGTTTCACGATCCACTCGCCGCGCACCTTGTCGGGGCCGATCTCGGTGTAGCGGAGTCCGACCACGTCGGCGAAACTGCCTTCGCTGGCCTTGGTCATGAACTCGGGCGTGACATCCGCGAGGGAGCTGATGCCCTGGTACTCCTGTTGCGTCATATATCCACCTTGGCATCCCCCGGCGAACCGCCCGCACACCGGGCTCGTCCGTGATAGGGCCTCCGGGAACAGAGCGGCGGGCCTCCACCGAAGTGGAGGCCCGCCGCGGCAGTTGGATCGGGGGTCACCGCAGCCCTCGGGACTCTCGCTCGATCCTTACGCCGAACTCAGTATAGGTCAGGCTTACCTAACTAAGCAAGTGCCTCGCCTGATCGGTAGTCCCCGATCCTCCAGCGCGGTCATCAGCCCCTGTCCGCGCCGCGCGCCCGCCACCGAATCGGTGCGCGCCAGATCCGGCACGTAGGTCGCCGCGCCGACGATGGATTCGCCTACCAGCGACCAGAACCGACGGGCATTGAGACCCGAACACCGGGCGAGCCCGTGTTGGACCAGCGACAGCGACGCGACACAGCGATGCGCCAGCCACACCGACATCGCCTGCTCGCAGGGCAGTACGACGACTCCAGGCTCACCGGCCCTGCGGTCACCGTCGATCACCCGAATCGTCGTGTCCGACAGACCCGCCCAATCGATGCCGCCGTCGTTGTCGTTGTGCACCCACAGGTTCTCCAGTCCCGGGTCCCATGCCGCGCCCTCGGCGACCAACAGCGCCGCGACCCGACCGACGATCGCGTGGATCAGCGCGGTGGCGACCACGTCGGCCGCGGTGTCGGCGCTGATCATCTCGGCGGCGTGACGCCGGAACATCAGGTCGATCCGGCCCTCCTGCAATCCGTCCGACAATTTCCACCACCGGCGCTTGCCCTGCTCCGCCATCGCCGCGACGGCATAGACACGGGGGTGCTCGGGCTGGAGAGCTCGCAGCCGATTACAGGAGTGCCCGAACACCTGCTGGGTACGGCGGGCAGTGCAGGCAGTCAAGGGCTCGATCATCGAACCTCCTCGGGGTCGGCCACATCATGGAGTCGTTTCAAAAGATAGGTTAGGCTTACCAGACCTAGCAACCCCGGGATCACCTTCGAGGCAGGATAAGTTTGTCGCCGTGACACCCATTGGCACCATGAGGCGGCGTCGCCTGATCGGACTCCTGGCACTCGCGGCGCTGCTGCTGCTCGCCACCGTGGCGAGCGTCGCCATCGGCACCCGACTGCTGCCGCCGTCGACCGTGTTCGACGCCGTGCGCGACGGATTGACCTGCCCCGGCGGACCTTTCCACTGCCCCGCGGGCTCGACCGAGGCGGAAATCGTCCGCGGCCTCCGACTCCCGCGCACCGCGCTCGCGCTGGTCTGCGGACTCGCACTCGGCATCACCGGCGCGCTGATCCAGGGTTACACCCGCAATCCGCTCTCCGACGCGGGTCTGCTCGGATTGAACTCCGGCGCCGCGTTTCTCGCGGCGTTGAGCATGCACCTGTTCGCGTTCACCGCCCCCGAGCAGTACATCTGGTTCGCCTTCGCCGGGGCGCTGATCGCGGGCGTCGTGGTGTTCTCCGCGGCCTCCATCGGCGGCGGCAAGGCCAGTCCGCTGAGTCTGGTGCTGGCGGGCGCGGCGGTGGCCGCGTTCCTCCAGGCCATGACCAACGCGGTGGTGCTCATGGACGCGACAGCCCTCGACACCTACCGCTTCTGGGTGGTCGGCAGCGTCGCGGGCCGCGATGCCGAGGTGTTCTGGCAGGTACTGCCGTTCCTCGTGGTCGGGGTGCTGCTCGCCGTCGCGGCCGGGCCGGGCCTGAACCTGCTCAGCCTCGGCGACGACGTGGCACGCGGACTCGGGGTCGACATCGGCCGCAGCCGTGCCCTCGGACTGGCCGCGATCGTCCTGCTGTGTGGCGCCGCGACGGCCGCGATCGGTCCGATCGCCTTTCTGGGCCTGGTGGTACCGCATCTGGCACGTGGAATCAGCGGACCCGACTATCGATGGCTGATTCCGTACTCGGGTCTGTTCGGCGCGCTTCTGTTGTTGAGCGCCGATATCGTCGGACGTGTCGTCGCACGGCCGGGCGAACTCGAGGTCGGCATCATGCTCGCGGTGGTGGGTGCCCCGTTCTTCATCGCCTTCGTCCGCCGCCGGAAGCTGGCGAGCCTGTGATCATGATCGAACTCACAGCGACCGCGCGGAGCGAGAGGGGGGTGCGTTCGTGACAACCACCGTAGGAACAGAGGCCGCGCCGTTGCGCAAGGCCAGACCGGCGCTGCGGATCGGACCGATATCGCTGGTGCTGCGCCCGACCATGGTCCTCATCACCGTCGCGCTCGCCGTACTGGTCTTCGTACTCTTCTGTGTCGACATCACCACGGGTGACTCGCATATCCCGCTCGGACGCGTACTCGACGTATTGTCCGGCGGCGGCACCCGCTCGCAGCGCTTCATCATCCTCGAGTCGCGGATGCCGCGCGCCATGACCGCGGTGGTGGTCGGCGCCGCCCTCGGACTGGCGGGCGCGATCACCCAGTCGATACTGCACAACCCGCTCGCCAGTCCCGACATGCTCGGTATCACCTCGGGCGCGAGCCTGGGCGCGGTCGCCATCATCGGCACCGGCGGGGTGTCGGGGTTCGCCGCGAGTGTCGGCGTATCGCTGGCCGCGCTTCTGGGCGGGTTGCTCACGGCGCTGGCGATCTACGTATTGGCGTGGGGACGTTCGGCTTCCGGTGAATCCGGTGCGACCGGACTGCGCCTGGTCCTGATCGGCATCGGCGTCAACGCGCTCCTCGTCGCGGGGATCAACTGGGTGATCACCCGGGCTTCGCTCACCGACGCGTCACGAGCGCAGATGTGGCTCAACGGTTCTCTGAACAGCGCCGACCGCGACGGTCTGATCCCGGCGGCCATCGCGCTCGCGGTCGTCCTCACGGTGGCGACGATGTCGGCGCGCACCCTGGCCGCACTGCGGCTCGGCCCGGAGACCACCCGGGTGCTCGGCGTGCGGATCCAGTCCCAGCAGGCCCTGCTGCTCGGCGCGTCCGTGGTCGCGGCCTCGATGGCCACCGCGGCGGCAGGTCCGATCGTGTTCGTCGCGTTGGCGGCGCCGCAGATCGCGCGCCGGGTGCTGCGCACGCCCGGCGAACCGATGATCGGTTCGGCGCTGTTCGGCGCCCTTCTCGTGGTCGGTTCGGATATCGCCTCGCGCACGGTGTTCCCGGTGGATGTTCCGGTGGGCATCGTCACCGCCGCCGTCGGCGGTCCGTTCCTGCTCTACCTGCTCGTGCGTATGAATCGGAAGGCGACCCTGTCATGACCACCGCACCCGAATCGGACGCGTCCAGGCTCGTCGCCGACGACATCACCCTCGGCTACGGCGACCGCGTCATCATCGACGGGCTGACCCTGGAAATCGCCTCCGGCGTCGTCACCACCGTGATCGGACCGAACGGCTGCGGCAAATCGACCCTGCTGCGCTCGCTCGGCCGACTGCTCCGGCCCCGAGAGGGCCGGGTGGTGCTCGACGGCAAGGCCATCTCCACGATGAAGACCAAGGACGTGGCACAGGTGATCGGCATGCTGCCGCAGACACCGGTAGCGCCGGAGGGGCTGACGGTCGCGGATCTGGTCGCGCGCGGCAGACATCCGCATCAGACCTGGTTCCGGCAGTGGTCCTCGGGCGACGAGGCCGAGGTGATGACCGCGCTCGAGCAGACCGGGATCGCCGATCTCGCCGATCGCCCCCTCGACGAACTCTCCGGCGGTCAGCGTCAGCGCGCCTGGATTTCGATGGCGCTGGCGCAGGGCACCGACATCCTGCTGCTCGACGAGCCGACGACCTACCTGGATCTCGCGCATTCGCTGGAAGTGCTGGATCTGGTCGATCAATTGCACGACGATATGGGCCGCACCGTCGTGATGGTGCTGCACGACCTGAACCTGGCGATCCGCTACAGCGACCGGTTGGTCGTCATGCACGCCGGACGAGTGGTCGCCCAGGGCGCGCCCTCGGAGATCATCGACGCCGAGTTGCTGCTCGAGGTCTTCGGATTGCGCGCGTCGGTGCTCGAGGATCCGGTCTCGGGTAGACCCATGATCGTTCCGATCGGAGCCAGGCATGTGCTGGAGTCGGGCCGTCCTTTCTGACCGTTCCTCCCCGGACTATGACCAATACCACACAGCTACCGGACAGTTACGACAAGGTGTAGTACGCAATTGCGTCGTTGGGTCCGTAAACTCAGGGGATGGCAGGTCTTGGTGAACTCGAGAAAGCGGTCATGGACCAGTTGTGGTCCAGCGACGAACCGCAGACGGTCCGGCAGGTGCACGAGGCCTTGGCCGCACGTCGTGAGCTCGCCTACACCACGGTGATGACGGTGTTGCAGCGACTCGCGAAGAAGAATCTGGTGGTGCAGCGGCGTGACGATCGCGCGCACCGCTACGCCCCCGTGCACACCCGCGACGAATTGGTGGCGAGTCTCATGGTCGACGCGTTGCAGCAGGCCGACGCGGCGGGCAGTCGTGCCGCCGCGCTGGTGCATTTCGTGGAACAGGTCGGCCCGGACGAGGCGGATGCGTTGCGCGAGGCGCTCGCTAAGCTCGAAGCAACCGAAGGTTCCTGATACCGTCGGCGCGACGTTCACAACGCCGTGGACGTTCTGGCCCCACAACGCAGTGAGCTGAGTCGATGAACGCAACCGCGCCGGTTTTCGCCGGTCTCGCTTTGCTTCTCGCGGGGCCTGCTCCAGCGCTGCTCAGCCGAGCGAAATGGCCGTACCGGACACCACGTGCGGCTCTGGTTCTGTGGCAGGCCATCGCGCTCGCCGCCGTGCTCAGCGCCTTCGGCTCCGGCCTGGCGATCGCGGCGGAACTTCTCGTCCCCGGCCCCGACGGCCGACCGACCACGTCACCGACGCGCGAGATCGACGCGCTCGGACTCCCCCTGTGGCTCGCCTATGTCTTCGTCTTCGCCCTCACCCTGCTGGTCGGCGCGCGGCTGATCTTCTCGGTCGTCCGGGTCGGCGTCCACACCCGGCGTAGACGCGCCCGTCACCGCATGCTGGTCGACCTGCTGGACCAGAGCGGACCGCATCGTCGCGCGGCCGATATCCGCGTGCTGGCCGCGACCGAACCCATCGCCTACTGCCTGCCCGGCCTGCGCCAGCGCGTCGTCCTCAGCGAGGGCACGCTCACCAATCTCGACGACGCCGAAGTCACCGCGATCGTGAGCCACGAACGTTCCCATCTGCGAGCAAGGCACGATCTCGTGCTGGAGGCGTTCACCGCGGTGCACGAGGCGTTTCCCGTCGTCGTGCGTAGCCGGGCGGCGCTCGGCTCGGTGAAATTACTCATAGAACTGCTCGCCGACGATTCGGCGGTCAAGGTCACCGGACCGGCGCCGCTGGCCCGTGCTCTGGTCGCCTGCGCCAAGTCGACCGCACCGCAGGGCGCGCTCGCGGCGGGCGGTCCGACCACCCTCATCCGCATCCAGCGACTCGGGGGCCGAATCGGCGATCTGCGCATCGCCGCGGCCGCGTATCTGGGGTCGGTGGCCATCCTGGTGGTTCCCACTCAGGCTGTCGCGGTACCCTGGTTGGTCGAACTCAGTCGGCTTTTCCACGGCTGACTTCGCGGCCGGGTCGTCCGGCCGAAAATTTTCGCGACACGAGTGCCCACAGTGGCGCACCGTGCGGTGGGCACGGTGTCCACCACTCCGGACCCAGCGCCGACTATCGCGCTGCTCACGAAAGGCACCCGTTGACCTCCTCTCCCCCTGCCGCCTCGGCATCCGCCGTGACCTTCGCGGACTTGGGCCTCCCCGCCGTGCTCGTGCAGGCACTGCACCGCAGCGGCATCGAGGCCCCGTTCCCGATCCAGGCCGCGACCGTGCCCGATGCGCTCGCGGGCAAGGACGTCCTCGGACGCGGTCCGACCGGTTCCGGCAAGACCCTGGCTTTCGGCCTTCCGATGCTGACCACGCTGGCGGGCGGATCCAGCGCCCCCCGTCGTCCGCGCGGCCTGGTCCTGGTGCCGACACGTGAACTCGCCGCCCAGATCGAGAAGGCGCTGGACGAACCGGCGCTCGCACTCGGGCTACGGGTGGCCTCCGTCGTGGGCGGTGCGCCGATCAAACGCCAGGCCGACCGCCTCGCGCGCGGCGTCGATCTGTTGATCGCGACCCCGGGCCGGCTGGAGGATCTGATCGCCCAGCGGTGCGCGGATCTGTCGGACGTGCGGATCACGGCACTCGACGAAGCCGACCACATGGCCGACATGGGCTTCCTGCCCCAGGTCACCAAACTGCTCGACCGGACGCCCAAAGACGGTCAGCGCCTGCTGTTCTCGGCCACGCTCGACGGCGAGGTCGACAAACTGGTCAAGCGCTACCTGCGTTCGCCGGTCACCCATTCCACCGCGCCGGCGTCGGCGTCGGTGTCGACCATGTCGCACCACCTGCTGTACGTGCGCGACAAATTCGACAAGCGCGCCGTCGTCGCCGAGATCGCCGCGCGCGAGGGCCTGACGATCATGTTCGTCCGCACCAAACACGGCGCGGACCGGCTGGCCAAGCAGTTGCGCGGCGTCGGAATCGCCACGGGCGCACTGCACGGCGGCAAGGCCCAGAACAACCGCACCAGGACCCTGGCGGCCTTCGCCGACGGCAGCACCCCCGTGCTCGTCACCACCGATGTGGCCGCGCGCGGCATCCACGTCGACGGCATCTCGCTGGTCGTACACGTCGATCCGCCCGCCGAATCGAAGGCGTACCTGCATCGCGCGGGCCGTACCGCCCGTGCCGGTGAGGACGGTGTCGTCGTCACGCTGGTCTCGGCCGAGGAGCGCGCCGAGGTCGAGAAGATGACAAGGAAGGCGGGCGTCGACATCGTCGGTGTCGACGTGAGACCGGGCGATCGGAAACTGGCGCAGATCACCGGGGCGCGCACGCCCTCCGGTATCGCGCTGGTCGCGCCCGCTCCCCCGCAGCAGCCCGCCCGTCAGGGCGCTGCCACCAAGCGGCGCTCGTCCGGAACCGGTCGGCGCGGCGGCGCGACGGGCGCCGATATCGATGATCCGAGCGGCGGCTGGTCGCCCGAGGGCACACCGGACGCTTCCGGCCGTGGCGGGCGACGTCCGTCCTCGGGACGATCCGGCGCTCGCGGCGCGGGCGCGGCTTCGCGTCGCGGCGGCGACGGTTCGGCGCGGACGGGCGGACGTGACTCCGGTTCGGCCCAGCGCTCGACCGGTCACGCCGACACACGCGCCACCCGATCCAACGGTGTGCGCGGCGAAGGCGCGGCACCCTCGTCGAGTCGGGCCGCCGCCACGGCAACCGCCGGGCGGGGCTCGGGCGCGGCATCCGGACATACGGCAGGCGCGGCCCATACGGCCCGCCCGACCCGCTCCGACACGCCGGGCCAGGGACGCCGACGCGCCGGACGTCCGCAGGGGTCCGCCGCACAGGGCAATCGGCGGGCGAACTAGCTCGCGAGGAGAACCACCGGTGCGGCGCCGGCCTCGGCGTGCTGACGCCGTGGTCCGATGTCCGGATCGACCGCGTACCGGTGGGTGAGGATTCGCGGCGCGTCCGACGGGGACGACGCGCCGCGGGACGCCTTCTGCCAACGATCGCCGTCGACCGGGCACACTGAGCGGTGTGTCACATCATCCGCTCGGTGCCGTCGTCTGCGCGTTGGTCGCGGCCGCGCTGTTCGCCGTGGCGGCAGTGGCGCAGCAACGCGCGGCGG
This sequence comes from Nocardia noduli, assembly GCF_019038455.1. Classification (NCBI taxonomy): domain Bacteria; kingdom Bacillati; phylum Actinomycetota; class Actinomycetes; order Mycobacteriales; family Nocardiaceae; genus Nocardia; species Nocardia noduli. The sequence continues at coordinate 28,348 of NZ_JAFMPL010000003.1, read as the reverse complement.
CCGCGGTCCCCGAGGGATCGGGCCTGATCCGGGCGCTGATGCGCAATCCGCGGTGGTGGGCCGCGATCGTCGGGGATGTGGGCGGATACGCGATGCAGGTCGTCGCGTTGGCGTTGGGTTCGGTCCTGCTCGTACAGCCGTTGCTGGTCAGCATGCTCGTGTTCGCCCTGCCGCTGTCGGCCCGGTTGAACGGACGCCGGATCACCGGGCGCACCTGGGCCACCGCACTGGCGTTGACGGCGGCGCTCGCGGTCTTCCTGCTCATCGGTGATCCGACCGAGGGCAATTCCACCGCGCCGCTGCGTGATTGGAGTGTCACGCTGATCGTGCTGCTCTGCGCGATCGGCGGCGCCGTCGCGATCGGCACGGGAAGTTCCGATCCGGGGCGGCGCGCGATGCTGTTCGGTGCGGCGGGTGGAGCGCTGTTCGGTCTGGCCGCCGCGCTGACCACCGGTGTCACCGATCTCGCCGATCACGGTCTCGGGCCGATGCTGTCGAGTTGGCAGCTGTGGGCGCTGGTCGCGGCCGGGGCCGCGGGCATCTACCTCCAGCAACGCGCGTATCAGGTCGGCCCGCTCGCGGCGTCCCTGCCCGCGGTCACCATCGCCGAACCGATGGTCGCCGCGCTCATCGGCGCGACGGTGCTCGATGAACGTCTCCGTACCAACACCTTCGGGCTCGTCGTCGTCGCCGTGTCGGTAGTCGTCATGTGCGCCACCACGATTCGGCTCTCCCGCGTGCAGGCCGAGGTCTGAGCATTACCCGGGTGTGATCTATCTCCCGAATCGAATGCTGAAGAATTGCACGTCGGGATCGGCGGCCGGTTAGTATCGTTCAAGTGCAGTTTCTCCCCGGGCATCAGCCGCCGTACGACCTGACCTACGACGACATCTTCCTGGTTCCGAATCGGACCGATGTCGCGTCCCGGTTCGATGTGGATCTGTCGACCACCGACGGGTCGGGCACCACCATCCCGATCGTCGTAGCCAATATGACGGCGGTCGCCGGTCGCAGGATGGCGGAAACCGTCGCCCGCCGCGGCGGCATCGTCGTCCTGCCGCAGGATCTGCCGATCAGCGCCGCGTCGGACACCATCGCCTTCGTGAAGAGCCGCTCGCTCACCGCCGACACTCCCGTCACGCTCGATCCGGAACGGTCGGTGTCCGAGGCCGTCGCGCTGATGCACAAGCGCGCGCACGGCGCGGTGGTCGTCGTCGAGTCGGGTAAGCCGATCGGCGTCGTCACCGAGAGTTCGTGCGCCGACGTGGACCGCTTCGCGCGGTTGCGCGATGTCGCCGTCACCGATTTCGTCCAGGCCCCGGCGTCACTCTCGCCTCGCGAGATCTTCGACCGGCTCGACGCCGCGCACGCCGACCTCGCGGTGCTCACCGGCTCGGACGGCACGCTGACCGGCGTCATGACCCGCACCGGGGCCATTCGCGCAGGCATCTACCAGCCCAATATCGATGAGCGTGAGCAGTTGCGGATCGCCGCCGCGGTCGGCATCAACGGCGATATCGCGGCCAAGTCGAAATCCCTGGTCGACGCGGGCGCCGATCTGCTCGTCATCGATACCGCGCACGGTCACCAGGCCAAGATGCTCGAGGCGTTGCGGGCCGTCTCCGATCTGGGGCTCGGGGTACCGCTGGCGGCGGGCAACGTGGTGTCGGCGCAGGGCACCCGCGATCTGGCCGAGGCGGGCGCGACCATCATCAAGGTCGGCGTCGGACCCGGCGCCATGTGCACCACCCGCATGATGACCGGCGTCGGTCGCCCGCAGTTCTCCGCGGTCGCCGAATGCGCGAGCGCGGCGAAGGAACTCGGCGTGAGCATCTGGGCCGACGGCGGCGTGCGCCATCCGCGCGACGTGGCGCTGGCCCTGGCCGCGGGCGCGGCCAACGTGATGATCGGCTCCTGGTTCGCCGGCACCTACGAATCACCCGGCGACCTGCGTGTCGACCGCGACGGCAATGCCTACAAGGAGAGTTTCGGGATGGCGTCCAAACGCGCCGTCGCCGCACGCACCGCGACCGACAGCGGCTTCGACCGCGCGCGCAAGGCGCTGTTCGAGGAGGGCATCTCCAGTTCCAGGATGCGGCTCGATCCCGAGCGCCCCGGTGTCGAAGATCTCATCGACCACATCTGCTCCGGCGTGCGCAGTGCCTGCACCTACGCGGGCGCCCGCAGCCTCGAGGAATTGCACGACAAGGCGGTGCTCGGCGTGCAGTCGGCGGCCGGTTTCGCGGAGGGACGCCCGCTGCCGAGCGGTTGGTAGAGCGACACACGGCAGTGGACACACAACACCGGCCCACACGTCACGACGAGTGGGCCGGTAACATGGTGCCGGTAACATGGTGATTGCCGGTCTCTCCCGGCAACGGAACTCCCGCATGCCGAAAGGAACAAGTTGTCACCCGCGTCCGAGGGCGCCGCACAGGAGGGCTCCTCTACCGAGCCGGGTGACGAACCCGGCGCTCTCCTTCCCGCAGCAGTCCACGCAATCCCCCCTGTATCAGCCCCCAGCAGAGCGCTCTGTCCGCTCGACGAGCGGTGTTGATCGTGGCCGTCGTACTCACCGTTCTCAGCCTGCTCGGGTTCATCGCCCTCACCGCGGGCACCGCGCTGTTCGTCGCGGCCGAGTTCTCCCTCACCGCCCTGGAACGCAGCACCGTCGAGTCGCACGCCCGCGACGGTGACGCGCCGGCGCGCATGGTCCGCCGAGCGCATCGCACACTGTCGTTCCAGCTGTCCGGCGCTCAGCTCGGCATCACGATCACCACGCTCATCACCGGCTATATCGCCGAACCCGTGCTGGCCGAACTGCTGTCGCCGCTGCTGGGCGCGACCGGTATGAGCGAAGGGGCCCGGAACGGGATCTCACTGGCCCTCGCGTTGGTGCTGGCCACCTCGCTGTCGATGATCTACGGCGAATTGGTGCCGAAGAACATCGCCATCGCCAAACCGCTCGCGACCGCGCGGATGACCGCCGGACCGATGATCGCCTTCTCGACGGCGTTCAAATGGATGATCCATTTCCTGAACAATTCCGCGAACTGGGTGGTGCGTCATCTCGGCGTCGAACCCGCCGAGGAATTGCGTTCGGCCCGTTCACCCCAGGAACTCGGTTCGCTGGTGCGCACCTCCGCGCTGCGCGGCGCGCTCGACCAGCGCACCGCCCAGGTGATGGACCGTTCGCTGCAATTCGGTGAGCGCAGCGCCGAGGAACTGATGACGCCGCGCGTGAAAATCGAATCGCTGGACAAATCCGACACCATCGCCGACCTCATCGCCGCCGCGAGCCGCACCGGCTACTCGCGATTCCCGGTGATCGACGGCGATCTCGACAACACCCTCGGGGTGGTGCACGTCAAGCAGGCGTTCACCCATCCGGCGAGCGAGCGCCGCAGCATCGCGTTGCAGACCCTGGCGCGTCCGGTGCCGATCGTGCCCGCCAGCCTCGACGGTGACGAAGTGCTCGAGCGGGTACGCGCGGACGGCATGCAGATCGCGCTCGTGGTCGACGAATACGGCGGTACCGCGGGTTTCGTCACCATGGAGGATCTGATCGAGGAGATCCTCGGTGACGTGCGCGACGAGCACGACGAGGAGGAACGCGACGTCCGGCGCGTCGGCGACGGCTGGGACTGTTCCGGACTACTCCGCATCGACGAGGTCTCCCGTGCCACCGGATACGACGCACCCGAGGGCGAGTACGAAACCCTCGGCGGCTTGGTGCTGACCCGCCTGGGCCGGATCCCGGAAACCGGCGACGAGGTGGTGCTGCCGAATTCGCCCGCGCACAACCGGCATCCGTACGAGACCGATCACGGCGGCTGGATCGCCCGGGTGGAACGGATGGACGGCAGACGTATCGACCGGGTGCGCCTGATCCCGGTCACCGCGGACGTGTTGCGCGCGAGCAACGCGATCCCGGACGACGAGCGGTCCGACACGGCCGATACCGCGACACACACCATCCCCGACCACGTGAACGACACGGAGCACAGCAATGGGTGATCTGCTCGCCGTCCTGCTCACGGTCGTACTGCTCGCGAGTAACGCGTTCTTCGTCGCCGCCGAGTTCGCGTTGATCTCGGCACGCCGCGATCGCCTGGAAGCGCTCGCCGCACAGGGCAAACGCAATGCCGACACCGTCATACGCGCGGGTGAGAACCTGTCGATGATGCTGGCTGCCGCTCAGCTCGGCATCACCATCTGCTCGATTCTGCTCGGCCGGGTCGGTGAACCGGCCGTCGCGCACCTACTCGAAGTGCCGTTCGAGGTGGTCGGACTGCCCGATCAGCTCCTGCATCCGGTCTCCTTCGCGCTGGCGCTGACCATCGTGGTCATCCTGCACATCCTGTTCGGCGAGATGATCCCGAAGAACATCGCCCTCGCCGGGCCCGAACGCAGTGCGTTGCTGTTGGTTCCGGTCCACCTGATGTGGTTGCGGCTGGCCCGCCCGCTGATCGCCTTCTACAACCTGGCGGCGAATCTGAGCCTGCGACTGCTGCGCGTCGAGCCCAAGGACGAATTGGACGCGACCGTGTCCAGCGTGGAACTCGCCGAGATGATCGGCGAATCCCGGTCGGAGGGGCTGCTCGACGAAGAGGAGCACCGCAGGCTCACCCAGGCGCTGGGCACCTCCGACCGCACCGTCGCCGATGTGATGGTTCCGCTCGGCTCCACGCGCTCGGTGCCGCTACGCGGCAGTGGGACCACGCTCGGGGATATCGAGTCGGCGGTGGGCGAGACCGGTTTCTCCCGCTTCCCGGTGCAGACCACCGACGGCTCGCTCGTCGGCTACCTCCATGTCAAGGATGTGCTGGACAAGGTCGCCGACGAGAGCGCGGGCCCGAACACCCCCATCCCGCGCACCGATATTCGCCCGTTGCCGACCGTCAGCACCGGCACCACCCTCTACGAGGCGCTGGCCAGGCTGCGCCGTACCAACAGTCATCTGGGACGGGTGGTCGACAGCCGGGGCAATACCGTCGGCATCGTCGCGCTGGAGGATCTGGTCGAGGAATTCGTCGGCACCGTGCGGGATGTGACGCACCGGGGCGCGGAATGATTCCGGATCCGGGCCTCGCGTCGACGATGCGGCGGTGCGCGCCGGTCGCCGCGGTGCCGATCGCGCACGGCGACCGGCGAGTTCGCCGCGGCCGGTGAGCGCGGTGCGGGTACTGGGTCGATCCGAGTGGCGTGCGCGCGCGCAGGCGCACGCCGCCGCGGTCGACGAACTCGTCGGGCCCTATGTTCGCCGCCGGGCGGCGGGCTCGACCCACCCGGTGATCGATTTCCTGTTCACCTACTACGGACACAAACCGGCCCAACTACGCCGGTGGCACCCGGGATTCGGTGTCGCGCTCACCGACGCGAAGGAATACGACGGCGCCCGCGGGTACGTCCGTCTCGATCGCGACGAGTCGACGGGGTTCTCGTCGGCACACCGGGGCGCGCACACCGCCGATCCCGCCTATCTCGAGCGGCGGGCCGACACCGTCGAATTCGTCGCGAACCTGTTGCGCGCCACCGCTTCCCGCCCGGCACAGCTGTCCTGTTTCGGTCTGCACGAGTGGGCGATGGTGTACCGCACCGACGACGTCCGTCATCAGCAGGTGCCGCTGCGTCTGGGACACAAGGGAACCGACGCGGTCGTCGAATCGATGTCGTTGCGCTGCACCCATTTCGACGCCTTCCGCTTCTTCACCCCGGAAGCCTTGCCCCGCAACGCGATCCCGCTCACCCGCGAGGACCAGGTGGCCCGCGAACAACCCGGCTGCCTGCACGCGAACATGGATCTGTACAAATGGGGTTTCAAGCTGGTGCCGCTGATCCCCTCGGATCTGTTGCTCGAATGTTTCCAGCTCGCCTGCGCGGCGCGCGAACTCGATATGCGGGCCAGCCCCTACGACCTCGCGGAATTCGGATACGAACCGGTTCGAATCGAGACCCCGGCCGGACGCGCGGAATACGCTCGTACGCAGGCGGTGCTGGCCGAGCGTGCCGCCGAGCTGCGCGAATCCCTGCTCGCGTGCTGCGAATCCTTGCTCGCGAGGCGACCGCGGACCGTGGACAGCGTCTGAAAACCCTCCACTGCCCGATTTCGCCGAATTCGGCCCCGAAGTTACCGGCTGTTACTACCATTCAGTTCCTGGAGTAACTGTCCCAGTCAGATGGCTCCGGAAGTGCCGACGACGACATCGGAGGAGCCGCGATGATGCGCTCACTGACCACCATGGGCCGGGCCAGACCGCTCGCCCTGCTCGTCGCGGGCGTCCTCGCCGCGATGATGCTGCCCGGTAGCGTCTCCGCGAATCCGCAATTCATCGGCGGCGACGCCGTGCGCGAATTCCTCGACGTGGGCCGCACCGCGGTTCCCCGCGCGGAGTGCGGGCCGGGGTCCATGCCGGAATCCGGTCTCCAGGGCGACGTTCCGGCCGCCGATCGGGACAGCGGTCGCAGCACCCAGGGCTACCGGTGCAATATGTCGATGGTCGGTAGCTACACCGGCCGGGGCGCGGGCATCACCTCCACGAGTTTCGAGCACTGCGCGTACATGGGGTCGTTCTTCCCCGGGAATTTGTTCGCCGAGGGACGCGGTGTCCAGGTACTCGATGTCTCCGATCCCGCGAATCCCCGCCCCACCGTGACACTCACCGAACCCGCGATGCTCGGCGGCACGTGGGAGAGCCTCAAAGTCCACGCCGATCGCAAACTGCTGGTCGGTACCGGGGTACCCGCGGGAGTCGGTGTCGGTTACCTGTCCGTCTACGACATCTCCGACTGCGCGTATCCGCGGCTGCTGAATCCCGGAGCGGGAACGAATCTGCTGATGCCGCTGCCGATCACCACCCACGAGGCGGGATTCTCCCCGGACGGCAGGACCTATTGGGCTTCGGGTCTGACGCCCGGTTTCGTGAGCGCCGTCGACATCTCAGATCCGGTGCAGCCACGGGTCATCTGGCAGGGGCTCACCGGAATCGAATCGCACGGAATGGGTTTCAGCCCGGACGGCACCCGCATGTACATCTCCGCGCTGAGCGGTTTCACCGTGCTCGACGTCGGCGCGATCCAGCGTCGCGAACCGGCGCCGCAGGTGCGGCATCTGGGACGGATCTTCTGGACCGACGGCCAGGCGACCCAGCACAGCATCGCGGTCACCTACGACGGCCGACCCTATCTCTACACGGTCGACGAGGGCGGTTCCGGCGGGGTGAAACTCATCGATGTCTCCGACGACACCGCGCCGAAGGTGACGACGAAGATCAAACTCGAGATCAACCTGCCGCAGAACCAGGACGCGGCGATCGGATCGTCCATGGGCGGCGGTGCGTTCGCCTACGAATCGCACTACTGCGCGGCCGACCGCCCCGACGATCCCACGGCGCTGGCCTGCGGATGGATCTCCTCCGGTATCAGGGTCTTCGATGTGCGCGATCCGGAGAACATCCACGAGATCGCCTACTTCAATCCACCGGCCCGCACCGGACGCTTCGCCGATCTGTGGAATTCGCCGCACGCGCTGGCATCGGTCATCGGATTCCCGGCCCTCGGCGTGATTCCGGCCGTACGAGCCGTCCTCGAGGGCGATTTCGATCCGTCGACGGCACTGACTTCGCGCACCGACAACATCTTCGGCGACCTGTCGACCGACTGGTGTATGTCGCCGCCGGAATGGCGCGGCGACCAACTCTACGTCGCGTGCGCCGACAACGGTTTCATGGTGCTGCAACTGCGCAACGACGTCTACAGTCCGCCCGCGAACCAACAGTCCACCGTCGGATCCTGATATGTCCCACCGGTTCCCGCCGTTCCGGGTAGCCGCCGCTGTCGCCGTCGCCTTCACCCTGGTGGTGCTCGGCGCGGCGCTGCGGCCGGTCGTGCTGCCCGAACGGCACACCGACACACCGATTCTCACCGCGGTGGAAATCGGCTTCGCCCAGGATATGACCGCCCACCACGAGCAAGCCCTGCGGATGACGCAACGGCTCGATCCCGATGTCGACCCGAATATCCGCAGGCTCGCCGATCAACTCGCCGACGCGCAGCGGACCGAGATCGGCACCATGCTCGGCTGGCTCCGACTCGCCGACGCGAGTCCGCTGTCACCGCAGCCGATGCTGTGGATGCACACCGAATCCGCGGGGCACGACCACGCGGCGCGTACCGAGCCGGACCCCTCGACCGGCATGCCAGGGATGGCGACCACCGCCGAACTCGACGCGCTGGCCGCCGCCCGAGGACGGGAGGCCGAAATACTGTTCCTGCGGTTGATGATTCGCCACCATCGGGGCGGCCTGCGGATGGCCGTCGCGGCGGACGCCCTGCTCACCCACGGCGCGGTGAAGGAGGCCGCGCGGGCGACATTGCAGTCGCAGAGTCAGGAGATCGGGATCATGGGCGTCATGCTCGTCCAACTCGGCGGACAGGTTCCCGCCTGATCGGAAAGGCCGCTCCCTCAGGAATTGTCGACGAAGCGGTACCACGGAATGTGGTAGGGCTCGTAGCCGATGCCGCGCTCGGCGGGCGGGCCGATATACGGCGGCGGGCTGTCGGGGAAATATCCGAACCCCTCGGAATTCTTCTCGTCCCCTTCGAAATAGAAGAGGCAGCCGCCGTCGCGGCGGTCGACATAGCGGATGCTGTACACCCCGAGCCGGGTGCGCTCGCCGGGATTGACACAGTCGACGGCCTGATCCTCCAGAATGCCGTGCGACAGCTGCCACGCGCCCTTCTGCGGAATCTCGTACCAGACCGCCGCCGCCAGCAGACCGATGAGCAACGGGGCGGTCAGGCTCAGCACGACCGCGCGATAGCGGAACAGTCCGACGAGGGCGGACAGGGCCGCGATCCCCGCCGCGACAGCCAGCAGGGCCGACAGCACCACCTTGCTCGTCTGCGTTCCCTCGGTGGCGATCACCCACACCGAGACCAGGCACAGCACCAACACGACGCCGATGACCAGAACCATCCACCAGACGAACCAGAACGGGACACGTACACGGGTCCGTTCACCGACGCTCATACACAGAAGATAACGGCGTCGTGGCCACCGCGCTCGACATAGCCCCGACCCGACGAAAAACCCCCGGCCACGATCCCGAGGGGTGGACGGGGGTTTCCGGTTCGATCGGCACTCTCAGAGCGGGGGGAATCCCGCCGATCCGGTCGCGATCCAATTCCAGAAGGACGCGGCGCGGTTGGTGACCAGAGCGACAATGTCGAGAACAACGCTTCCCATACTTACCCAATCTCCGACGATCTCCAGTGTCGCGACCAGGGTAACGGATAGGTATCGGTATCTGTGCAGCCGGTGAACACACAACCCCCGGCCGGATCGTCCGGCCGGGGGTCGCACGGTGTCACATCACGTGGACCAGCGGTTTCACAGGCAGTTCAGTGCCTTGGCCTCGCGGCGTCGCCGGTGCAGGATGGGCTCGGTGTAGCCGTTGGGCTGCTTGGTGCCTTCCAGCACCAGTTCCTTGGCCGCCTGGAAGGCGACGCTGCCCGCGAAATCCGGCGCGAGCGGCCGGTAGTTCGGGTCGCCCGCGTTCTGCTTGTCGACAACCGGGGCCATCCGCTCCAGGCTGGCGGTCACCTCGTCGGCGGTGACGATGCCGTGGCGCAGCCAGTTGGCCATGAGCTGGCTCGAGATGCGCAGGGTGGCGCGGTCTTCCATCAGGCCGACATCGCGGATGTCGGGCACCTTGGAGCAGCCGACGCCCTGGTCGATCCAGCGCACCACGTAGCCGAGGATGCTCTGGGAGTTGTTGTCCAGTTCCTGCTGCTTGTCCTGCGCCGACCAGTTCGGATCGGCGGCGAGCGGGATCTCGAGGATCTGATCGACGGTGGCGCGCGCGCCGCCCTTGGCGATCTCGCTCTGCCGCTTGAACACGTCGACCAGGTGGTAGTGGGTCGCGTGCAGGGTGGCGGCGGTGGGCGAGGGCACCCAGGCGGTGTTCGCGCCCGCCTTCGGGTGGCCGATCTTCTGCACCAGCATGTCGGCCATCAGATCCGGCATGGCCCACATGCCCTTGCCGATCTGCGCCTTGCCGGGCAGGCCGGTGGCCAGGCCGGTGTCGACGTTCCAGTCCTCGTAGGAGGTGATCCACTGCTGGGATTTCATATCGGCCTTGCGGACCATCGGCCCGGCCTCCATGGAGGTGTGGATCTCGTCGCCGGTGCGGTCGAGGAAGCCGGTGTTGATGAACACGACCCGCTCGGCGGCGGCCTGGATGCAGGCCTTCAGGTTCACCGTGGTGCGGCGCTCCTCGTCCATGATGCCGACCTTGAGGGTGTTGCGGGGCAGGCCGAGCACATCCTCGACGCGTCCGAACAGCTCGTTGGTGAAGGCGACCTCGTCGGGGCCGTGCATCTTGGGCTTGACGATGTAGACCGAGCCGGTGCGGCTGTTCTTCAGCTCGGTGTTCGCGTCGAGCGAGTGGACGGCGACCAGCGAGGTGATCAGGCCGTCGAGGATGCCCTCGGGCACCTCGTTGCCGTCCTTGTCGATGATGGCGTCGGAGGTCATCAGATGACCGACGTTGCGCACGAACAGCAGCGAACGGCCGTGCAGCACCAGGTCACTGCCGTCGAGTGCGGTGTAGACCCGATCCGGGTTCATCGTCCGGGTGAAGGTCTTGTCGCCCTTGACGACCTTCTCGCTGAGATCGCCCTTCATCAGGCCGAGCCAGTTGTGGTAGCAGAGGACCTTGTCCTCGGCGTCGACCGCGGCGACCGAATCCTCGAAATCCATGATCGTGGTGACCGCGGATTCCAGCACGACATCCTTGATGCCCGCGCTGTCGGTGCTGCCGATCGGCGATTCGGGATCGATCTGGATCTCGATGTGCAAACCGTTGTGCTTCAACAGGATCGAGGTCGGGGATGCCGGATCGCCGAGGTAGCCGACCAGCTGCGACGCGTCGGCGAGGCCGATGCTCGTGCCGTCCTCGAGGCCGACCTCCAGTTCGCCGTCCACGATCGTGTACGACGACGATCCGATATGCGAACCGGTGATGAGCGTCACCGAATCATCGAGGAAGTTGCGCGCCCACTCGATGACCTTGTCACCGCGAACCCTGTTGTAGCCCTTGCCCTTCTCGGCGCCGCCGGTCTCCGGGATGGCGTCGGTGCCGTAGAGCGCGTCGTAGAGCGAGCCCCAGCGCGCGTTCGCGGCGTTGATGGCGAACCGCGCGTTCATGACCGGCACCACCAGCTGCGGGCCCGCGGTGCTCGCGATCTCGGTGTCCACGTTCTGGGTGGTGATCTGGAATCCGGCCGGTTCGGGGCGTAGATACCCGATCTCGGTCAGGTAGCTCTTGTACGCGGCCTTGTCGTAGTTCGCGCCGGGGTGCTCGGCATGCCAGGCGTCGAGTTTTCCCTGGATCTCGTCGCGTTCGGCCAGCAGGGCACGGTTGCGCGGCGCCAAATCGTTGATCACCTGTTCGGCACCGGCCCAGAACGCGGCGGAGTCCACGCCGGTCCCGGGAAGCGCCTCGTTCTCGATGAACTCGTGAAGAACGCTGGCCACCTGGAGCCCGCCGACCTGAATCCGCTCTGTCATCTACTGCCTCACTTCTGAGAAAGCCGGGTGTGAAAAGACGGGATCAATGTTACCCGTCGGTAGTGGTTACTCGGCGCGATGGGTGACGGAAGCCCCGTGCGCGTCCGGTCGGCGCGCTGCCAGCACATTCTCGTCCGCGATGCCGGTACCCGATGGTCCTTCGGTCGGCGCGTCGCGCGGGTTGTCGGCGGTCGGCCGAACAATCGCGTCGATCCTATCGCTCGCGCGGTGACCCACCGATATCGGCTGTGGGTACGGGTTACCGGCCCGGTCGGTCCCGCCTGATCGCCGCCGCGGCGGCCGCGCGGGATCGGACGCCGAGTTTGGTACGGGCGTTGGCGATGTGACGGTGGACGGTGTGCGGACTCAGCGTCAGCCGTTCGCCGATCTGGACGTCGGTCAATCCGTCCGCGACCAGGCGCAGGATCTCCCGCTCGCGATCGGTCACCGCCTCGGGACCGGGAAGGGCGGGACGTGACCGCACGGGATGTCCGAGTCCGCGCAGGGTCGCGTCGGCGACGGCGGTGGCGTCGCCGCGCCACGGGAAATGATCCTCGCCGTGCAGTTCGACCAGGGTCGCCCGACGGACCCGGCGTGCCACGTCGACGCCGAGCGCGAACGGCACCGCGCGGTCGCCCCTGCGGTGCAGGACCGTCGTCGGGGCGGTGACGGCGGTCAGATACTCGGTCGCGTCGATCTCGTAGGTGGCGGCCAACGATCTCGCGGCCTGCTCGGCGGTGGCGGACAGGCGCTGGAAGCGGGCGAAACGTTCGCGCTCGGCATTGTCGGCGTCGGGGACGAACACGTCGGCGAGCAGCCGCGAGCCCAGCCCCCAGTGCGCGGAGACGGCGTTCACCATCGCGCGGCGCGCGCTTTCCGGCGCGATATCGGCCCCGTCGGCGAACGCGCCGTAGAGCACGAGCCGGTGTACCCGGTCCGGCAGCAGCGCGGCCAGGCCCGCCGCGACGGCGGCGCCGGAGGACGCGCCGAGCACGGCGAAGCGGTCCACTCCGAGCGCGTCGACGATCTCGGCCGTCGCGGTGATCTCGTCCTCCAGATCGCGCGGATACCCGGCGGCGGCGGACAGGCCCCGCCCCGGCTGGTCGTACCTGACGACGGTGAATCGTTCGGCCAGCCGGGAGACGTAGGCGCGGAAGAGCGGGTCCTCCCAGTTGAGGGTGAGGTGGCCGCACCACCAGCCGCCGATCAGCAGCGGCGGACCACTGCCGACCTCGGCACAGGCGATATCGCCGTGGCCGGTCTTCACGTAGCGCACGACCTGATCCTCGACGCGCAGCATCACATCACCTTCCCGAATCCCGGATCACCTGTTCGGGCCATCGATGATGGCCCGAAACGGCCATGACGGCGGGGGGACCCGCGCAGCAGACTTCCACCATGACCACCACAACGTTCGGCGAACGCTTCTTCGCGAGCTGGTATCCCCGTTTCATGGCCCGCGTCGAGCGGGCGGGTCAGGCCGGTGTGCGTCGCGCCCAACTCGCCGGCGCGCAGGGCCGGACCCTCGAGATCGGCGCGGGAAGCGGTCTTTCCGTGCCGCACTACCCCGACGATCTGACCGAACTGGTTCTGCTCGAACCGAATCCGGCGCTGCGCACCCGGCTCACGGCACTCGCCCACTCCCCCGCCGCCCCGATCACCGTGGTGGACGGTGACGCGCACGCCCTGGAGTTCCCCGACGGCAGCTTCGACACCGTCACCGCGTCCCTGGTCTTCTGCTCGGTGCACGACCCGGCCCGCGCCCTGGCCGAGGTACACCGGGTGCTGCGACCGGGGGGACAGTTCCTGTTCCACGAACACGTCCGAGGCACCGGCGTGCGCGCCGCGGTCCAGGACCTGCTCACCCCGGTACAACGACGCCTCGCCGACGGTTGCCACGCCAACCGCGACTTCGAATCCCTGCTCGGCGCGACCGATTTCCACCTCGAGGCGATCCTGCGTACCCGTATGCCGACACGAATGCCGACCATCGTGCCCCTCGTCGTCGGCACGGCGCGTCGACGATGACGCCGTTCGTCGGTGTCGTGCCGGAAGGTGTCACGCCGGAACGCTGCTCAGCCGCGCGTCGAACGCGGATTCCGTATACGGGGCGATGGGGCTCAACCGCAGCACCGAGGACATCCTGCGGGTCAGCGCGGGCGGGCCGCTGAACTGGAGCAGGCCGGTGCGCTGGGCGTGGGCGACCGGGATCCGTCCGAGCCACACCTCGTAGAGCGAACCCACGTCCGAGGTGATCGTGACGTCGACGGGGTAGCCGGGGTCGGCGGAACAGACCGACGGGTCACCCGCTTCGATCACGATCCAGTAGCGGCGGATGTCATCGGTGAAGCGGACGGCGAGTACCTGCCGCTTACCGGGGAACGACGAGGTGTCCAGACGGGTGTGCATCCACCACACCAGCAGGTCGGCGTCGAGCTCCCGCGGATCCGGCTCGCCGAAGGTCCAGCGGGCGCCCCACTCACCGAGGCCGAAGAGAATCGGCTCCAACTCCCGGCCCGAGTCGGTCATCACGTAGTTCGTGCCCAGTTTCTCGATGAGCCCGGAGCGCTCGAACTGACGCAGGCGTTTGGTGAGCAGGCTGCGCGACAGGCCGGGCAGGCCGCGGGCCAGGTCGTTGAACCGGGTGGTGCCCAGGAGTAGATCGCGCAGGATCAACAGGGACCAGCGATCACCGAGCACATCCAGCGCGCGCGAGATCGGACAGTACTGGCCGTAGCTCTGGGTCGTTTCCGACACGATCACCTCCGGGGTCGCGGGGTCCACTTTCTGAACCGGGTAAGTCCACTTTCTGGACTATTCGGTTATCGCGGGAATTCGTAGCTTCGAAACATGACGACTTCCACGATTCCCGAGACCACCACCGACTGGGCCGCCTCGGCGCGCCGGATCGGTGAAACGCTGCGCCCCGGGGTCGCCGAACGCGACCGAACCGGCGAGATCGACACCGCGGCCTTCGACCGGCTGCGCGAGGCCGGACTCGCGGCCGCGCTGGTGCCGACCGAATTCGGCGGCGGCGGCGCGACCCACCGCGAGGCGGGCGAGATCCTGCGCGAACTCGGCAGGCACGATCCCTCCACCGCGGTCACCTTCGCCATGCATTCGCATCTGGTCGCCACCCAGGTGTGGCGGCACAATCACGGCGCGGACGCGACGCCGGTCTTCCGGAAGGTCGCCGACGGCGCGATCCTGGTCAGCACCGGCGCCTCGGACTGGGTGGGCTCGAGCGGCACGGCCGAGCGCGTCGACGGCGGCTACCGGGTGAGCGCGCGCAAATCGCCCGCCAGCGGCTGCGAGGTGGGCACCGTGCTGGTGACCAGTATCCGCTGGGACGACGCGCCGGACGGGCCGCAGGTGCTGCACTGCGCGGTGCCGATGGCCGCCCCCGGCATCCGGATCGAGAAGACCTGGGACACACTGGGTCTGCGGGCGACCGGATCGCATTCGGTCGTGATGGAGGATGTCTTCGTGCCGGACGCGGCGGTATCGCTGATCCGTCCCGCCGAGCTCTGGCCGCCGCTGCTGAACGTGGTAATCGGCGCGGCCATGCCGTTGGTGATGGCCGCCTACCTCGGAATCGCCGACGGCGCGGTCGAACTGGCGACCGCGCTCGTCGCCGGACGCACCGATCCGCATCTGTGCCAACTGGCGGGCGAGATGACCAACGCCCACATCACGGCGCAGGATCTCGTCGACGCGATGTTCGCCACGTCGGACAATCTGGGTTTCGCCAACACCGACGATCACGCGGCGCGCACCCTCGGCCGCAAGACCGTCGCGGCCGAGAACCTCATCGACACGGTCCGTCTCGCCATCGAAACCGTCGGCGGCGTCGGCTACTCGCGCACCTGCGAACTCGAGATGCGCTACCGCGACGTGCACGGCAGCCTGTTCCATCCGCTGCCGAGGGCCAAGCAGACACAGTTCACCGGCCGGGTCGTTCTCGGAAGCGGACCGCTCGGCTGAGGACCGATGACGGAACCGTGACCATCGGGGCCGAATCACGACACACGCGGTGTCCACGCGGTTCGATGGTGTCGACAGCGATGGTCACGAATTCGAGGAGTGCGTCATGGTTTCGGTAGCAAGGGTGGTCCGGTCACCGCTCGCGTGGATCGTCGCCGCGGTGGTCGTCGCGTTCGGCGCGACGGCGATCGTGCTGCTCGAACCGTGGAAGCTGATCGTCGACACCACGGTGAACGAGGCCGCGCCCACCGCGGCGGTCGCCACCGGGCCCGGCACCACTCCGGTCGCGGGCCCGGTCGTCCTGGCCGAGGGGACCTTCGTCTCGCACGAACACCACACCTCCGGCACCGTGCGCGTCCTGCGCCTGCCCGACGGCAGCCGCGTGCTGCGCCTCGAGGATCTCGACACCTCCGATGGACCCGACGTGCGAGTCTGGCTCACCGACCAGACCGTCACCGACGACTGGTTCACCTTCGACGACGGACATCACGTCGACCTCGGAAGTCTCAAGGGCAACAAGGGAAACCAGAACTACGCCGTTCCGGCGGAACTGGATCTCGCCGCGTTCGTCAGCGCGGATCTGTGGTGCGACCGCTTCAACGTCTCCTTCGGCGCCGCCACGCTGGTACGCACCGGCAACTGAGACCGGGCGCGATCCGGCCGGAAATAAATGGGCCGACAACGGCACGACCCGTGTGCCACCATGTAATTCGTCGACGATCACCCCGATCAGCGGGGTGATCTTTTCGAGCATCAGGAGAGGAGGAGGTGGCTTGTCGAATTCACAGAACCCGAACGTGATCGGCCTGGCGGATCCGGTATCCGGCCACCTCCGGTCCGGTCGCTGACCGAAGCCGTTCCCCCGGCAATATCCGCTGCTCTTCACGAAACATGGTGATCCCCATGATATTCCGCCATGCCACCGATCGGGTGGCGTTGACCGCGTCCAACTGGATACACACCGGCGTCCTCGTCCTGAACGCGTCCTACGAGGCGCTCGACGAGATCGGCGCCGACCGTGCCGTGGTACTGGTGACCAGCGGCGCCGCGGAATCGATCGCCGACCACGAGCCCTACTTCCCGATCCGGTCCAAGGATCTGGAGATCGCGCTGCCGGAGACGATCCGCCTGCTGCGCTACGTCTACATCGAGCACACCGTGCTCGTCCACGACGAGAGCCGCGCCACCCTGGCCGGCGTGCTGCGTCGCGACAACCACCGCTGCGGGTACTGCGCGAACTGGGCCCGCACCGTCGACCACATCCGACCGCGCAGCCGGGGCGGCCCGAACACCTGGAGCAATCTGGTCGCCTGCTGCGCGCCGTGCAATTCGGCCAAGGCCGACCGCACACCGGAGGAAGCGGGCATGCGGTTGCTGTGGCAGCCCAAGGCCCCCGACCACCTGGCCAAGCGGCAGCGCCGCGTCTGGAAGCAGTTGGCCACCACCTGACCGATCCGAGAGGAGCAAGGATATGACCGTCCGTACCCAGCCGACCCGCACCGACGAGTTGACGCTCGTCGACCTGCTCCCGGTTTCGGACAGCCGGGAGTGGCACCGCGCCGCGTGCCGGGGCGACCCGAATCACGAGGCCTGGTTTCCGTACCCGTCGCAGGATTTCGAATACGCCCGAGAGATCTGCGCCGGGTGCCCGATCCGCACGGCCTGCGGCGAATTCGCCTCCGGCACCGGACAATCCGGTGTCTGGGGAGGGCACGAATTCGATCGCGGGCGGGTCATCCGCGAGTGAGACGACTCGCGGCGCGGCGGGCCGCCGTCCTCGCGCGAGCGCGCGGCGGCGGCCCGTACCCGCCCGTACCGATGACCTGGGCCTCCCCGTAGAGCGCCGGTCGAGGTGAACATACACTGACCGTCGTGGGCACTCATCGCAGCGGAATCAACTCCCGGGGCGTCAGCAAAGGTCCGGTTATCGCAGCGGTGACAGTCGTGCTGCTGGTGGTAGCCGTCTTCGCCTGGTTCCAGTTCCGGGATCGCGCCACCGACCGCGACAGCGCGGCGGCGGCCGAATGCGTCGAAGGCGAATCGACGCTGTTCGTCACCGTCGACCCCGATATCGAAGCGCCGGTGCGCGCGATCGCGGACCGATACAACGCGACCGCGCCGCAGATCCGCGACCATTGCGCGAAAGTACTGGTCACGGCGCGCCCCACCGCGTCGATCAGCGCCGGTTTCATCGCGGGCGGAGTGTGGAACGGCACGCTCGGACCGCAGCCCGCGCTGTGGATCCCGACCTCCTCGCGTTCCATCGAGGCGACACGGGTGCCCGGACTGATCGAGGGTGAGCCGACGTCGGTCGCGGCCAGTCCCGTCGCGCTGGCGGTCACCGAGGAACTGCGGCAGTCGATGGAGCAGGCGCAGGTCGCCTGGAGCGATCTGCCCACGCTGCAACAGGGCTCACTCGACCAGATCGGGCTCTCCGGCTGGGGTGGCCTGCGCATGGCGCTGCCCGAGGGTGACGCCACCGTTGCCGCGGCGGCGGCGGTCGCCGCGACGGTCTCCGGCACCGATCCGCTCACCACCGAGGCCGCGCAGTCCGGCCAGGTCGTCGCGGCGGTCTCCGGATTGGCCGCCGGCGCACCGCAGGCGACGAGCACCGGCGATGCGCTCGACGCCATCGCGACGGCGCTGCCGCAGCAGAAGGCCGATATCCACGCGGTAGCCGCTACCGAACAGCAACTGCGGACCCGGCCGGGCCTGGTCGCCTATCGACCGGCGGGAGCGGCGCCGGTCGCCGACCATCCCGCCGCGATGATGTCCGGATCGTGGGTGGACCAGACCCAGAATCTGATCGCGAGCGTGTTCGCCGAATACCTGCGCGCGCCACAACAGGCGACGCTGTTCACCGATGCCGGTTTCACCGTGCCGCCGACGACCGCGACGGGGACCGGCGCTACGCGCGAAGCGCTCGACAAGGTCGCCGCGACCCTCGCCGATCCGGTCCTCGGCGTGCAGTCGACGGTGGTGCTCGATATCTCGGCCTCGATGTCGACCTCGGAGGGTTCTGGCACCAGGCTTTCCAACAGTCTGGGCGCACTGCGTTCCACCATGAACGTGATGCCGCCGGATTTCGGCCTGGGAGTGTGGACCTTCGCCGAGAACCTCGACGGGGCCGAACCCTATGACGTGCTCGCCTCTACCGCGCCGCTCACCACCACCCAGCGCACCGCCATCGACACCGCGCTCGGCAAGGTGCGCGCCAGTGACAGCCGCACCGATCAGGCCTACCCGACCGTGCTGGCCGCCTATCGCGCCGCGATCGCGAACTACGCGGCGGGCCGCACCAATTCGCTGCTCGTCGTCACCGACGGCCCCGACGACGATTCCAGCATGACCGGCGCGCAACTGCTCGCCGATATCGCCGCCGCCACCGACAAATCCCGGCCGGTGCGCATCGATATCGTCGTCATCGGCGGTACCGCCACCGAAACCATGCGGGATCTCGCCGAGAAGACGGGCGGCACGTACACCCGGGTCGCCACCTCCGACAACCTCACCTTCGCCAGCACGGTGGTGAAAGCCCTGACCAGCCCCTAGCCGACGGCCCGGCCATCGACCCGCGGGCGAAGCGAGTCGATGGCCGAAACGACCCGCTCAGTCGGCGTAGGCCTCCGGCGGCGGGCAGGAGCACACCAGGTTGCGGTCGCCGTAGGCGCCGTCGATACGCCGCACCGAGGGCCACACCTTGGCCCGCGCGTGCGCGAGACCGCGCGGGTAGACCGCGGTCTCGCGGCTGTAGGGGTGATCCCACTCCCCGACCAGGCTGGCCGCGGTGTGCGGCGAGCCGCGCAACGGATTGTCGGTGACCGGCCAGACACCGGCGGCGACCTGATCGATCTCCGCGCGGATCGCGATCATCGCCTCGATGAATTCGTCGATCTCGGCGAGGTTCTCGCTCTCGGTCGGCTCCACCATCAACGTGCCCGCGACCGGGAAACTCATGGTCGGCGCGTGGAAGCCGTAGTCGGCCAGACGTTTGGCCACGTCGTCGACGGTCACACCGGTCCGTTTGGTGATCTCGCGCAGATCCAGGATGCATTCGTGCGCGACCATGCCGTTGTCGCCGGTGTAGAGCACCGGGAAGTACTCGTCGAGCCTGCGCGCGATGTAGTTGGCCGAGGCGATGGCCGACAACGTGGCGCGACGCAGGCCGTCGGCTCCCATCATCCGGATGTAGGCCCAGGTGATCGGCAGGATCGAGGCCGAACCGTATTTCGCGGCCGACACCGCGTGCGAACCGGATTCCAGCGGGTCGCCGGGCAGGTACCCGGTCAGATGCGAGCGCACGGCGACCGGACCGACGCCGGGACCGCCACCGCCGTGCGGGATGCAGAAGGTCTTGTGCAGATTCAGGTGGCTGACGTCACCGCCGAAATGTCCGGGCCGCGCCAGTCCGACCAGCGCGTTCAGATTCGCGCCGTCGACGTAGACCTGGCCGCCCGCCTCGTGCACCAGGGCGCACAACTCGGCGACCTCGTGTTCGTAGACACCGTGCGTGGACGGGTAGGTGATCATGATGCACGACAGCCGTTCGGCGTGGTCGGCGATCTTGGCGCGCAGGTCGTCCAGATCGACGTCGCCGTTGTCGCGGCACCGGACCACCTCGACCCGCATGCCGACCATGGCCGCCGAGGCCGCGTTGGTGCCGTGCGCGCTGGACGGGATCAGGCAGGTGTCGCGGTGCGCGTCGCCGCGATCGAGGTGGTAGCGGCGGATGGCGAGCAGGCCCGCGTACTCGCCCTGGCTACCCGCGTTCGGTTGCAGGCTCACCGCGTCGTAGCCGGTGATCTCGGCCAGCCAGTTCTCCAGATCGGAGACGACCTTCAGCAGACCGGGCGCGTCCTCGACCGGCGCGTAGGGGTGCACACGCGCGAATCCGGGCCAGGTGATGGGCTCCATCTCCGCGGTCGCGTTGAGTTTCATGGTGCACGATCCGAGCGGAATCATGCTGCGGTCCAGGGCGATATCCTTGTCCGAGAGCCTGCGCAGGTACCGCAGCATCGCGGTTTCCGTGTGATAGCTGGTGAACGCCGGGTGGGTCAGGAATTCGGTGGTTCGGGTCTCGATCGCGGCGCGAGGACTCTGCGCCGGTGCCGCCGCGTCCAATGAGCGCGCGGTGCCGAAGGATTCGAGTACGGCCGTGACGTGCGCGGTGGTCGTCGCCTCGTCACAGGCGATGCCGACGTGGTCGGCATCGACCAGACGCAGATTGATACCGCGCGCTTTGGCCTTGGCGACAACGGCTTCCGCGCCGCCCGGCACGTGGGCGAGCACGGTGTCGAAGAAATCGCCGTGCACGAGCGCGCCGCCGAGTCCCGCGGCGACGGCCGCCGCGTGCGCGTGCACCCGGCGCGCGATCGCCCGCAGCCCGTCGGCACCGTGGTAGCTGGCGTACATCGCGGCGACGATGGCGAGCAGCACCTGTGCGGTACAGATGTTCGAGGTGGCCTTCTCGCGGCGAATGTGCTGCTCACGGGTCTGCAACGCGAGCCGGTAGGCCGGATCCCCGTCGGCGTCGACCGAGACGCCGACCAGTCGTCCCGGCAGTTGGCGCGCGAAGGCCTGCCGCACCGCGAGGTAACCGGCGTGCGGGCCGCCGAAACCGAGCGGCACGCCGAAACGCTGGGTGGTGCCGAAACAGACGTCCGCGCCCTGTTCGCCCGGCGAGGTGATCAGTGTCAGCGCCAGCAGATCCGCGCCGACCGCGACGAGTGCGCCGCGCTCGTGGCCCGCCGCGACGACCTCGCGCCAATCGACCACGCGGCCCGACGCCCCCGGCGCCTGCACGAGCACACCGAAGAAATCACCCTCGGGCAGCGCGCCCGAGGACAGATCCGCCGCCACGAGTTCGATGCCGAGCGGTTCGGCCCGGGTCTCGAGCACGGTTCTGGTCTGCGGGAACAGATCGGTGTCGATGAGCAGCCTGGTGGATTTCGACTTACCCGCGCGACGCAGCAGCGTCATCGCCTCGGCAGCAGCGGTCGCCTCGTCCAGCATGGACGCGTTCGCGACATCCATTCCGGTCAGATCCGACACCATCGTCTGGAAATTGAGCAGCGCCTCGAGCCTGCCCTGACTGATCTCGGGCTGATACGGCGTGTAGGCGGTGTACCAGGCCGGATTCTCCAGCAGACTGCGCACCAGGACGGGCGGGGTGAGCGTGTCGTAGTATCCGAGCCCGATCATCGACGTGGCCACCGTATTGGAGTGGGCCAGCGCCGCCAGTTCGGCGAGCACCTCGTGTTCGCTCACCGCGGCGGGCAACCCGGCCAGGGCGGTGGCGGTGTCGTCGAGAATGCGCGCGGGGATCGCGGCCGTCGCCAGGTCGTCCAGCGAGCCGACGCCGACCACCGGCAGCATTCGGGCGAGTTCCGCCCGGTCCGGTCCGATATGGCGGTCGGCGAAAGATCGAGTCACGTCAGCTCCAAGGGTCGGGCGGGTCGACCACGTGGCCGACGGGTACCAGCCCTCCCCCTCTGTCGTGGAGCCTGAGAGATTCGGGACCTGTCGTCCCTTTCCCCATGGGCGGGCGGCACGCGGCCACCGCTTTCCAGAGGCGCCGAAGCCCGTACGGTCCCGGTTGCCTGAGAGATTGACGGGGAGGTGCTGCTCCTTCGGCGCCCGGACTCATGTCGAGACCGGAACTCTCCCGCACGGCGGCGACGCATCGCCCAGTTTATGCGGAAGGGCCGCCGAACACGGCCTCCAGGTCTGTGTCGCCCTCGTCACTCGGTGCCGCGAGGGCGATCACGACAGAAAGACCGCCCCGGTGACATCCGGGACGGTCCGAACCGGATCTAGCCGGTTTTGGCGTTCATCCGCGCCTTGCGCCGGTAGGCCAGTTCGTCCTCCGGCCGCTCGGTCGCCGATACCGCTCGTTCGGCGGGGAAATTGGCGATCGCGCCGGTCAGCTCACGCATGGCGCCGCTGACCGCGATACCGAAGACGCCCTGACCGCCCTGCAGTAAATCGACGACCTCCTCGGGCGAGGCGCACTCGTAGACCGAGGTGCCGTCGGAGAACAGGGTGATACCCGCCAGATCCTGAACGCCCCGGCTGCGCAGGTGATCCACCGCGATCCGGATGTTCTGTAGCGAGATGCCCGCGTCGAGCAGTCGCTTCACGATCTTCAGGACCAATATGTCCTTGAACGAGTACAGCCGCTGACTTCCGGATCCCGCCGCGCCGCGAATCGAGGGCACGACCAGTCCGGTGCGCGCCCAGTAATCGAGCTGCCGGTAGGTGATGCCTGCCACCTGACACGCGCTGGGGACGCGATAGCCGACTAGATCATCGGGTACCGAATCATCCGGGAACAGGCCTGGCTGTACCACATCCTGCGATTGCTCTGCCACTGACCACTCCCTTGCTTCGCCGACGCCTTGCCTCATCGATGACCCGGCTCCGTGACGACCATCTACCCGCCGTAACGGACATGGCCCAACTATCGAGATTACTCCCACTGATTCTCCTGGGAGCAGCATCATCGATCCAAACGCGACGCGCGGTAAAAGTCTCGACCTGTAGTTCAGGGCTAGAAGATAGCCATACCGTTCAGCTATCGGTTGCCTTGAAATCATCGGGCGAAACCGACTCGAGGAACTCCTTGAACTTCTCCACCTCGTCCTCGCGCTCGTCCGGCATCACCAGCCCCGCCTCCTCCAGCACCGCCTCTTCGGCGTAGATCGGGCAACCGACCCGCAAGGCGATCGCAACCGAATCGGAGGGACGCGCGGAGATGGTCAACTCGTTGTCGAACACCAGATCCGCGTAGAAGGTGCCCTCCTGTAGATCCACGATCCGCACTTCCTTGAGGGTGTGCCCGAGCTCGGCGATCAAGATCTTGATCAGATCGTGAGTCAGCGGGCGGATCGGGGTCACCCCCTCCTGCTCCAGCACGATCGCCGTCGCCTCGGCCTGCCCGATCCAGATCGGCAGATACCGGTCCCCGGACACTTCGCGCAGCAAGAGCACGGGCTGGTTCTGCGGCTGCTCGACACGAATGCCGATTACGCGCATCTCACTCATCGCACTGCCTCCCATACTCGCCGGCCGCCCGGCATGACCGCTGCGGAGCTCGCCGTAATACCGAGTCTAAGCGAACTCGGAGCAGTGCTGCGATCGGTGTACGGAGCCGAAACCGGCGTGTTGTCACGGTGGAATACACGCGGGAACCCGGGCTCGACCGCGCGGTGCGCGACCGCGTCCCGCGAGGTGGGATCGGCAGCGCCGTTCAGCCGCCGAGCGAATTGCGCACCGACGCCTTGACCAGGCACGTGTGCAAGGTCAGAGACAGGGCCGCGAGCTCACGCGCGGTCTCCTCGGCCCGTGCCCTCGCACCGGCGTCACGACTCTTGGCGATCGGCGCGACGATCTGCGCCACCAGGGCCGCCTCGCGGTCGGCCGCCAGTTTGAAGGCGCGCAAATGCCGTGCCTCCAAGCCGAATTCGGCCATCGCCTTGGCCGTTCGGGCCAAGGTGACCGCTTCGGAGTCGAAGAACCCGGCGGCGCCGGGAACGATCAGATTCGCCCGGATCAGGTCGTTGAGGAATTTCTCGTCGATCGCCGCCTGCTGGAGCAGATCGGCACGAGTGAGCCGGATTTCGTGATCGAACCGCAGTTCGTCGGGTGAAATCTCACCGGGCACGACGCCGAGCCTACGGGGTGGCGCGTGACCCGCAACCCGAGCGGAACGGTCGCCCGATTCGGCCGGATATTCGGAATCGTCCGACCGCACCGGCTCGACGCCGCCGCGACCGACGGCCCTGGCCCGCGCCTCACGGACACCGAGCGTCGCCGCACCGCTGTCGATGGCCTCGAGCTGTTCCTTGATGACCTTCAACGGCAGGTACTGATCTCGCTGCGCGGTCAGCACGAACCGCAGCCGTTCGCAGTCGGCGACCGAGAACCTGCGGTATCCCGACGGAGTCCGTTCGGGCCGGATCAGGCCCTCGGCCTCGAGGAAGCGGATCTTCGAGATGGTGACATCGGGAAAGTCGGGACGCAGCAGATCCAGGACGGAGCCGATGGACATACCTCCGCGCGCCCACTGCGCCGCACCTGTCACAGTGCCGAGCCTTTCATGATCGCCGACACCGTCCCGCCCTTGTCACTGCCCCGATTGTCTCCACCCGGCCTGCGCTCGGCGGCGTCACGCGCGCCGTGCGCAGGCATCCGATTCACTCGTCGCGCGTGCTCATAGCGAGCCCGCACCCGCCGACGGCTCGTTGACCTGTGCGCGCGGACCGGTCAGGAAGACGAGCCGGAACTTTCCGATCTGAACCTCGTCACCGTTCTGCAGTTCCGAGGAGTCGACCGGCTCCCGATTCACATAGGTGCCGTTCAAGCTGCCCACATCCACGACCTGGAACGTGTCGTCGTCCTGCCGGAACTCGGCGTGCCGACGACTGACGGTGACGTCGTCGAGAAAGATGTCACTGTCGGGGTGACGACCGGCCGACGTGGTCGGCTGATCGAGCAGGAACCGCGAGCCCGCGTTCGGACCACGTTTGACGACCAGGAGGGCCGCGCCGACGGGCAGTCCCTCGACCCCTTGGACCGGCTGTTCGCCGGTCGGCTCTGCGGAGCGCGACGCGTCGACCTCGTTCAGGAAATCCGCGCGGAAGACCGACGTCGTCTCGGCCGCGGTCTCCTGGTAACCCGGGTCTTTGTTCTCGCTCACCGTTTCTCTCCTCCTCGAACCTGATTATCCATACAAGCAGGTGATGCCTTCATTGACACGACGCGTCGTGTCACGAGAACACCGGCATCGACCGCCGGACTCTGTTGGCATTGACCGTACCCTGCCGGGCCGTGCCCGTGCAGGTAGAACAGGGAAGGCTGATTCAGCCCCCGATAACTCCTTGATAACCCGCGGCATCCAGCAGGTCGGCAAGCGTGTCGTCGAGGCCGGCGGCGTCGGCGACCTCCAATTCGAACAGCCATCCGTCACCGTAGGGATCGCTGTTCAGCGACTCCGGTGACTGCGTCAGTTCCTCGTTCACCGCAACGACTTTCGCGGTCAGCGGGGCGTAGATATCGGAAACGCTCTTGGTCGATTCCACCTCGGCGATGCTGTCTCCCGAGGCGACGTCCTTGTCCGCGTCCGGCAGCTGCACGAACACGACGTCACCGAGCTGTGACTGGGCGTAGTCGGTGATGCCGACCCGGACTATCGTCGGGCCGATCCGGCGCACCCATTCGTGCTCCTCGGTGTAGCGCAGATCCTCGGGGGTCTGGGTCACAAGGCCGTCCTTTCTTCGTCAAGGTCGCACGCAACTCTATTCGAGACCCGAGCGTCGGGCCGACCCGACGCCTCGGTTACGGGGAGCGCTGTGGCACAGCCGGTATCGCACGCGCCACCGCGACCGCTTTGCCCAGGTACAGCAGACCCGTCCAGACGTAGACCGCGGTACCCCAGATCAGGAAGGCGCCGCCGAAGGCACGACCGAAACCGTCCAGCGGCCAGTCCATCTCTCCGGCCAGCAGCCACGGCAGCGCCGACATCAGCGCGAACGTCGCCGCTTTGCCCAGATAGATCACCTCGGGCGGTTCCAGGTCGCGGCGCCGGTAGACGCCCAGGGTCAGGGTGAGCACCAGATCGCGTCCGACCAGGATCACCGCCACCCACCACGGGATGAGCCCGCGGATGACGAAGGCGACCAGCGTCGTCACCAGATACAGCCGGTCCACCAGCGGATCGAGCAGCGCGCCCAGGCGCGAGGACTGGTCGAGCAGCCTGGCCAGTTTGCCGTCGAGGAAGTCGGTGACCGGGCTGGCGATCAGCAGGGCGAACGCCCAGCCGTCGGCTCGCACGACCAGCAGCAACCACAGGAACAGAGGAATACTGAGCAGCCGCAGCACGCTCAGCACGTTCGGGACGGTCAGGACGCGGTCGGCGAATACGGCCCGGATGCCGGTGGGCGCGTCGGCGTCCCCGTGCGGTTCCGTCGTTCCCGGTTCGGTTGTCACAGCCCAGTGCATACCGCACCGCCCCCGCCCGCCGCCATCCGGGCGCGCCTACTCCCTCGCGGAATCCGCCCGGATCGGCGGGTTATGTCACATTCGCCATGGTGAAAGAATGACTGTGAAACCACCTCAGCTGGCCTGTCAGCCGAACGGGAGGAAACCCATGACCGCATACGACTACGACGTGGTGGTGATCGGTTCCGGATTCGGCGGCAGCGTGAGCGCGCTGCGGCTGACCGAGAAGGGGTACCGGGTCGGCGTACTCGAGGCGGGCAGGCGCTGGGATCCGGAGGATCTGCCGCGCACCAATTGGAATGTGCGCAAATCCATCTGGGCGCCGCGCCTGGGCCTCACCGGCACCCAGCGCATCAGCGTCCTCGGCAAATGCGCGGTGTTCTCCGGCGCCGGTGTGGGCGGCGGCTCGCTCATCTACGGCAACACGCTCTACGAACCGCTGCCGAATTTCTACACCGACCGGCAGTGGGCCCACATCACCGACTGGCGTGACGAACTCGCGCCCTACTACGACCAGGCCCAGCGCATGCTCGGGGTGACGACGAATCCGCGGATGACCCCCGCCGACCGGGTCATCCGGGAGATCGCCGACGATCTCGGCGTCGGTGACACCTTCCACCCCACCCGCGTCGGGGTGTACTTCAACGAGGACGATCCGGGCGCCGAGGTCGACGACCCCTACTTCGGCGGTGTCGGCCCGCGCAGACGCGGCTGCGTGCACTGCGCGCAGTGCTTCACCGGCTGTCCGCACAACGCGAAGAACACCACCCCGAAGAATTACCTGTACCTGGCCGAGCAGGCGGGCGCCGAAGTACATCCGCTGACCACGGCCACCGAGGTCAGGCCGTTACCCGGCGGCGGATACGCGGTGCGGACCGAGCGTTCGGACCGCTGGATCCGCAAGCAGCGCACCACGTTCACCGCCGAGCAGGTCGTCTTCGCGGGCGCGGCGCTCGGTACCCAGAAGTTGCTGCACACGATGCGCGACAAGCGGGTGCTCCCCCACCTCTCGCCGCGTCTGGGCGAGCTGACCAGGAGTAATTCCGAGGCCATCCTGAATGTGGTCAGCCGTTCGCGCGCCGATTTCGCCGAAGGCATCGCGATCACGTCCTCCATCCATCCCGAGGCCGACACCCACGTCGAGGTCTGCCACTACGGCAAGGGACAGAACGCGCTGTTCCCGATGTCGGTGCCGATCGTGGACGGCGGCGCCTTCCGCTTCCTGCGGTTCCTGCTCGCGATGGTGGCGCACCCGGTGGTGTTCGCGCGCAGCCTCGACGCCAGGCGCGCCTCGGAGAAATCGGTGATCCTGCTGGTGATGCAGTCGCTGGACAATTCGCTCACCTCCTACCGCAAGCGCGGACTGCTGAAGACCAGGGCGGGCGGCGGCGAGCCGAATCCGAGCTGGATCCCCCTCGCCCACGACATCGGCCGCCGCTTCGGCGCGAAGGTCGACGGCGATACGCACGGTCTGGTGATGGATGTGTTCAACATCCCCGCCACCGCCCACTACATCGGCGGCTGTGTCATCGGCGACACCCCCGACACCGGCGTCGTCGACCCCTACCAGCGGGTGTTCGGGCACCCCGGCCTGCATATCGCCGACGGTTCGGCCGTCACGGCCAATCTCGGCGTCAACCCGTCGCTGACCATCACCGCCCAGGCCGAACGCGCCATGGCCTTCTGGCCCAACAAGGACGAGCCCGACCCGCGCCCGACCCTCGGCGCCCCGTACCACCGCATCGACCCGGTGCCTCCCGGCCGTCCCGCGGTGCCCGATACGGCCCCCGGCGC